>DATMWF010000134.1:0-3555 GCA_035562675.1 Arenimonas sp.
TTATCGGTCATGGTGTCGATGATGGCCTGTTTCAGGCGTTTGGCGGCATCGACCTGCCCGATGTGTTCCAGCATCTGCACCGCGCCCAGCAGCAGCGCGCAGGGATTGGCGACGCCTTTGCCGGCGATGTCGGGGGCCGAGCCATGCACCGCTTCGAATATGGCGCAATCCATGCCGATGTTGGCGCCCGGAGCCAGTCCCAGGCCGCCGACCAGGCCGGCGCAGAGGTCGGAGATGATGTCACCGAACAGGTTGGTGGTCACGATCACGTCGAACTGCTCGGGGCGCATCACCAATTGCATGCAGGTGTTGTCCACGATCATCTCGTTGCATTCGATGTCCGGGTATTGGGCGGCCACTTCGCGGGCCACTTTCAGGAACAGTCCGGAAGTCGACTTCAGGATGTTGGCCTTGTGAACCACGGTGATTTTCCGGCGGCCGATGGCGCGGGCCATCTCGAACGCGTAGCGCACGATGCGCTCGGAACCCTTGCGGGTGATCTTCTGGGTCAGCAGCGCGGTTTCGCCGTCTTCCGACAGGCTCTGGCCTTCGCCGATATAGGCGCCTTCGGTGTTCTCGCGCACGGTGATCAGGTCGATGTTTTCGTAGCGCGACTTGGTGTTCGGAAAACTGATGGCCGGACGCACGTTGGCGTACAGGTCGAACTTGCGGCGCAGGGCCACGTTGATCGAAGAGAAGCCCTCGCCGACCGGCGTGGTCAACGGGCTTTTCAGCGCCACTTTGTATTTGGCGATGGCGGCCAAGGTGGCTTCCGGCAGCAGCTCGCCGGTCTTTTCATAGGCGCTCAATCCGGCATCGACGAATTCGTACTGCAACCCGACGTTCAGGGCGTCCAGGACCGACAAGGTGGCGTCCATGATTTCCGGACCGATTCCATCACCCTTGATGACGGCGATTGTCTGCGACATAGTATTTATTCCGATTGATTGCTAAGCCCGCTATTATAGCGTATCGGCCCCTTTCAGAGCCGAATCCCGGCTAAACAGGCACCAACCTACGGCATGCATGCCGCCGCCGGATCAGCCGTGGCTGTGCTCAGGCACCTCAGCATGGATGCCCTGGCCTTCCAGGCGGTCAAGGAAGTCGACGCCGCGGCGCAGATGCGGGATGACGATCGAGCCGCCGACCACCAAAGCCACTGAAAACGCCTCGAAGAACTCCTCGCGGGTCACGCCGGCTTCCTTGCATTGGGCGATGTGGTAGCTGATGCAGTCATCGCAGCGCAGTACCATCGACGCCACCAGGCCCAGCAGTTCCTTGGTCTGCAATGACAAGGCGCCCGGCTTGTAGGTCTGGGTGTCCAGCGCGAAGAAGCGCCGGACGACCTGGTTTTCCTCGGAAAGGATGCGCTCGTTCATGCGCACGCGGAAATCGGTGAACTCCTTGACGCGGTCTGACTCGCTCACGGGACTTGCTCCAGCAACGGGGTGAAGGTTCCGGCGCGGTCCATCGCCACCATGTCGTCGAAACCGCCGACATGGATGCCGTTCACGAAAATCTGCGGCACCGAGGTGCGCTTGGCCTTTTCCATCATTTCCTTACGGGCGACGACGTCCAGATCGATGCGGACTTCCCGGTATTGGAGGCCTTTGGCCTTCAGGAAGTTCTTGGCGGCGACGCAGTAAGGGCAGACGGCGGAGCTGTAAATCAGGATATCGGCCATTCAGGCGTCCTTGGGGGATACGGGGGAACTATGCGCTACTATATGCGTCTTAGTGTAATGAAATTCAAGCCCAGCCGCGTGAAATCGATGCCCGTCCGGAATAAACTGCTGAACACCGCGCTGCTTGCCTTCCTGACGGCGGGAGTGTCCGTGTCTGCGGCGCAGGAAACCAGCCTGCCGGAACTCGGTTCTTCGGCGGGCGAGCTGATAACGCCGGCCCAGGAACAGCAGTATGGCAGGTACACCCTTTACCAACTCCGCAAGATGGAGTATGTTCTCGATGATCCGCTGATCGACGGCTGGCTACAGTCCATGGGCCATCGCCTGGGGGCATCCTCGGACAACCCGAAACAGCCCTACACCTTCTTCATGATGCGCGACCGCCAGATAAACGCCTTCGCCACCTTGGGCGGGTACATCGGCATGAACGCAGGCCTGGTGCTGACCGCCAAATCCGAGGATGAAGTCGCCGGCGTGATCGGACACGAGATTTCGCACGTCACCCAGAAACACGTCATCCGCTCCGTCGAGCGCGCCAAAAAAGACAAATTGCCCATCATGTTGGCCGCCATCGGCATGATCGTCGCGGCGCATGCCGCCAGCGACGGGAATTCGGCCGACAACGCCAGCATGGCCGCCATGGTCGGCTCCCAGGCCCTGATGATGCAAAGGCAGATCGACTACACCCGATCCAACGAGTCCGAAGCCGACCGCATCGGCATCCAGACCCTCTACCGATCAGGCTACGATCCGGATGCCCTGGCCGACTTCTTCGCCCGCATGCAAAGCACCGGCCGCGGCAATTCCGGCGGCTACAAAGCGCCAGACTACCTGAGCACCCACCCGGTAACGGCCATCCGTATCAGCGAAGCACGCGACCGCGCGTTCAAGATCCAGCAAAACCGGACCGAACTCGGTCTGAAAAGCAGCCCGGGAAACAACCCGCTGCTGCCCGATTTCGGGCAGATCGACGCCCATGCCAGCGGTTCCGGCAGTGTCGGCATCGACTTTCCCTGGGCCAAGGAGCGCCTGCGGGTGCTTTCCGCGTCCACCCCGTCAGCGGCGCTGTTCGAATACCGCCGGGGCATAGACGGTTACGAGCGCCAGCTGACCGACGCCCAGAAATACGGCATGGCGCTGGCTTTCATCGAGAATCAACAAGGCGAATCGGCGGAGTCGCTTCTGAACGGGTTGGTGAAATCACACCCGGACAACCTGTGGATCGGGATTGCACGCGCCAGTGCCGCGCAGGCGCTCAAGAACAACACACTGGCAAGGTCACGTTTCGAACAACTGATGGCGCAATTCCCGAATAACCGGGCGGTTATCCTGGCTTATGCCGAAAGCCTGTTGAAACAGAACGAAAAGGCCTCGGCGCTACGCGCCCAGGAAATCCTGCGCAGCCTCAGCTATGACAGCTCAGAAGACGTCGTGTTCCAGCGCAGTCTGGGTCGCGCCTACGAGCTTTCCGGCAACACCCTGCGCGCCGCCGAAAGCTTTGCCGAAGTTTCCTACCTGAACGGACGGGTCGATGATGCCATCAACCAACTGTCCGCCTTGATGAAAAACGACGACCTGGACTACTACCAGCGGGCCCGTGTCGAGGCCAGGATCGCCGAACTCAGGCCGATATCGCTGGAACTTGAACGACAGGGGATCAAAGCCGAGCAGCAAGGCGGCTGAGCGTTTGATGACACACTGTCATATTGCCGTCATAATAATCCGATTAAATGCCTTAACATCCCCGAGTAAGGTCTTGACGTGCAAGCACATATCCTGATTGTGGAAGACGAGCCGGCCATCCGAGACATGGTCGCTTTCGCTTTGCGCACCCAATCCTACCAACCCATCTGCGCCTCAGACGCGAAAGA
>DATMWF010000135.1:0-3796 GCA_035562675.1 Arenimonas sp.
GCTCGATTTCATCCGGCACGGCCGCATCACCCCGAAACCGGCCATCAAGTGCTTTGACGGCGACCATGTCGAATTCGTGGACGGCAGCAGGCAGCGCTTCGACCGGGTCTGCGCGGCGACCGGATTCTGGATCAGTTTTCCGTTCTTCGACAAGTCCTTCATCGACTTCCAGCACGCCGAAAAAGTGCCGCTGCTGCACAAGATGATGCATGCCGATTACGATAATCTCTATTTCATCGGCCTGTTCCAGCCGACCGGCTGCATCTGGCCGCTGGCCGATTACCAGGCGCTGCTGGCCTGCGCGGAAATCCTCGGCCGCTACCGCCGCCCGGCCGATATGCGGCAGGCCATCGCGCATGAAATGCAGCATCCGCATTACCGCTTCGACGGCGGTTCGCGGCATGCCACGCAGGTCGATTTCCATCGGCTGCGCGATGAGCTGCGGGCGGAACTGAAGAAGGCCGGCCTTGACATCGGCAAGCCGCCGATGGCGGTTCCGGGTCGTTATAAAAAGCCGTTCCTGCTGCAGAGCGGGCAGCGCGCGTGATGCGTATGAATCGCGGATAAACCTTCAACGCGCGGGCTATGGCTTAATCCGGCGACAGGCATAGGATGAAAGAACCACCGCCACCCGTTGGGAGGTTATATGTCTGTTTCAGCCAGTCATTCCCGGTCAGCGTATCAATCAGCGGATCTCAACGTCTCCCGTATCGCCGCCATCAGCACGGCGGTCAGCGTGCACATCGCCGCATTTCTTTTCCTGATGGCACCGATCGCCCTGCCGGATCGCCTGCTCCAGCCGGAAACCGTCACCCAGGTCGTCCTGCACGATCCGCCCAAGCCGAAACCCATCGTTCTGCCGCCCAAGCCGCTTGCGCCCAAGCCGCTTGAAACACGGCAAATGCCTGCGCCGCAGACTTTGGTTCCGCATGAAGACAGGCCGGCCGATACCGTCGAGGCGACCACCCAGGACGCCTTGGCGGGCGATCTGTATGTGCCCATCGGACAGGTCGGCCCCGGTGATGCCATCCGCATGGATGCCGGCGGTGATGTGGACGCCAGTACCCGCGCCCGGTTCCCGATTGATTATCCGGTAGCCGCGCTGCGGGCCGGCCTGACCGGAACCGTGGTGGTGCTGGCGCGCTACGATGTCGACGGCACGGTCATGGAAACCCGCGTGCACCAGACCAGCCGCAGCCCGCAGCTCGACCGCGCGGCCCTGTTGGGTGTCCGGAAATGGAAGATAACCCCCGGAAAAATCAATGGCCAGGCCTTGGGCGGCGAGGCCTTGGTGGAAGTGGTTTTCAACCTGTAAGGCGCTTTTATGCTAATTTTAGGATGGGTTTTCGGTCCATCCAGGGGCAGTTCGTGGCGTTGCGGAACATTTTCATTGCCGGTTTGGCGCTGTTGGCCGCGCCAGACGCCTTTGCCGGAACGGTGTATCGCTGCATCGGGGCCGATGACGTGCCCGAATTCTCCGAATCCAAAGTGCCGGGCATGCAATGCAAGGCGGTTGCCGAAACCAAGCCAAGCAAGCCCTACGACCATGCGAAAACCTCGTTCACGGCGCCGGCCACGGCGGCTCCGGAACCGGCGGCGGACAAAACCAAGGCCGCCAAACCAGCCAACCAAGCGGCGAGTGGCGAGGCCAAGTTCCTGCGCATGGGCTATTCCACCACTTACGTCTGGGTCGATGGCGATGGTGTGAAGCATTTCGCCAGTTCGCGGCCGTCGGGCGTGGCGAACGTCCAGGTCAAGCGCACCGAGTACCCGATCTTTTCGATACCGTCCTGCTACGCCTGCGGCCTCGTCCCGGACGTGAATTTCGGCAAGGTCAAGCTGAACCTGCAGGCCTTCGCCGGCGAAATCCGCCGCTCGTCGCAGAAATACGGGGTCGATGAAGCCATCGTCCGCGCCATCATCCATGCCGAATCGGCCTACCGTCCGCATGTGGTTTCGCCCAAAAACGCCAGAGGCCTGATGCAGTTGATTCCGGCCACGGCGAAGCGCTTCGGCGTCAACGATGCCTTCGATCCCGCGCAGAACATCGACGGCGGCGTGCAATACCTGGCCTTTTTGCTCAAGCGCTACAAAAACGACCTCACCCTGGCTTCCGCCGCCTACAACGCCGGCGAGGGCGCTGTGGACCGTTACAAAGGCGTTCCGCCCTACAAGGAAACCCGGAATTACGTGGTCCGGGTCGGGCAATTGGCCGACCGCTACCGCAAGGCGCTCAATCCCGGTTGAGGAAAGCTCGGCCTAACCGTTGTTTAACGGGGGCTTAATCTATTACAATACGGCGTTGAGTCCGGAGTCATCCGGGCCTGAGTCCCTTTAATTCACCGAAATTGGAGAGCCGAATGGCTAACCACGAAGTAAATACCGGCCGCCGCCGGTTTTTGACCGCCACCACCGCCGTGGTGGGTGCCATAGGCGCCGGCTTCGCCGCCGTGCCGTTTGTCACCTCTTTCAAGCCTTCCGCCCGCGCGAAAACCGCCGGCGCCCCGGTCACGGTCAACATCAGCAAGATCGACAACGAGCCGGGCATGCGCATCATCCAGCAGTGGCGCGGCAAGCCGGTCTGGGTGTTCAAACGCAGCCCGGAACAGCTGGCCAACCTGAAAACCCTCGATGGCAACCTGCGTGACCCGAAGTCGGACAACCCCGACCAGACCCCGGTCTTCGCCAAGAATGAAGCACGTACCATCAAGGGCAAGGAAAACATCGCGGTCATCGTCGGCATCTGCACCCATCTGGGCTGCTCGCCGAGCTTCGTGCCGGAAATGGTCCCGCAGCCGTTTGACTCGGAATGGAAAGGCGGCTTCTACTGCCCCTGCCACCAGTCGCGCTTCGATCTGGCCGGCCGGGTCTACCAGGGCGTGCCTGCGCCGTCCAACCTGGAAATCCCGCCCTACCATTTTGCCGACGACAACACGGTGATAATCGGCGTCGCCCCTGAAGGAGCCGCTTGATGAACGTCATTGAACGTACCGTTTCCAACGCCACTACGTGGTTCAACGACCGTGCGCCGGGCTTCCTGCCCTTCTACAAGAAGCACATGACCGAGTACTACGCACCGAAGAACTTCAACATCTGGTATTACTTCGGCGTGCTGGCCTCGATCGTGCTGGTCAACCAGATCGTCACCGGCATCTTCCTGACCATGAACTTCAAGCCGAGCGCGGCGGAAGCCTTCGCCTCGGTCGAATACATCATGCGAGACGTCGAAGGCGGCTGGCTGATCCGCTACATGCACTCGACCGGCGCCTCGCTGTTCTTCGTGGTGATCTACCTGCACATGTTCCGCGCCATGATCTACGGCTCCTACCAGAAACCGCGCGAACTGGTCTGGGTGCTCGGCATGCTGATCTTCCTGACCCTGATGGCCGAGGCCTTCCTGGGCTACGTGCTGCCTTGGGGCCAGATGAGCTACTGGGGCGCGCAGGTGATCATCAACCTGTTCGGCGCCGTGCCGGTCATCGGTCCCGAGCTGACCGAGTGGATCCGCGGCGACTACCTGGTCTCCGACGCCACCCTGAACCGCTTCTTCGCCCTGCACGTGATCGCCCTGCCGCTGGTCATCCTGCTGCTGGTGGTGCTGCATCTCGGCGCCCTGCATGAAGTCGGCTCGAACAATCCGGAAGGCATCGACATCAAGAAAGTGAAGGACGAAAACGGCAAGCCGCTGGACGGCATCCCGTTCCACCCGTACTACACCGTCCATGACCTGTTCGGCATCGGCTTCTTCCTGACCATCGCCGCGTTCATCATGTTCTTCGCGCCGACCTTCGGCGGC
>DATMWF010000136.1:0-4326 GCA_035562675.1 Arenimonas sp.
GGCGGCATCGTCAGCCCGGTGCCGGTCGACGCCGCGCGCCAGCTCGGCGCGGACCTGGTCATCGCGGTCGATATTTCCAGCAAAGCCAGCGGCAAAACCCCGGACGGCATGCTCGGCATCGTCAACCAGTCGATCAGCATCATGGGCCAGAAACTCGGTGAGCAGGAGCTGGCGCGCGCCGAGGTGGTCATCCGCCCGCGTGTGGCCAGTATCGGCCCGGCCGAGTTCGAGCAGCGCAATCAGGCCATTTTGGAAGGTGAAAAGGCCGTGTTGGCGGCCATGCCGCAGATCCGCGCCCGCATCGCGCAATGGCAGAGGGCGAAAATCGCCGCCCTGCCGAAGCCGCTCGCGCCCGAGCCGGAGCCTGAATGCGCCAAGTCCTCGCGCATGGAGGCGATGTTCGGCCGGACGCCGGAGTGCAAGGGCGAATAAGCGCCTGTGCGCCTAGCGCTCGGAGTGCCCGCTGTCGAAATAGCTTCGGTTGGGAATGCTGCCGGGCTTGACCAGCTCGGCGAACGCCTGCGCCGCCGGCGACAGCAGCTTGCCCTTGCGCATCACCACGCCGTAGCTGCGCGAAGGGAAGTATTCCTTCATGTTGCGCGCCACCAGGCGCTGCTCGTCCTGTTCGTTCAGGCAGATGCCGGTGACGATCGAGATGCCCAGGCCCATCGCCACGTACTGCTTGATGACTTCCCAGCCGCCGACTTCCAACGCCACGGTATACGGCACCCGGTTTTTCTGGAACACCAGGTCCACCAAGCGCCAGGTGCTCAGGCGTTTGGGCGGGAGAATCAAGCCATAGGGGGAAAGATCGGCCAGCTTGATTTCGGTTTTCTTGGCCAGGGGGTGGTCTTTGGCCATGATCAGCATCGGGTCGAAGCTGTATGCCGGGTTGTAGACCAGGTCGCTCGGCACATCCAGCACCGAACCGACCGCTAGGTCGCAGCCGTCCGAGCGTAGCAGGCCTAGGCCGTCCTGTCCCGTCACGTTATGCAGGAAAAGCTGTACTTTAGGGTGTTTTTCGCGGAACTTGGATACGATTTCAGGCAGAAGATACAGAATGGTCGAGCTGCCGGCGGCGATATGCAGCTCGGCATTTTCCTGATTGCCGACCTTTTCCTGGAAGTCCTTGTCAATCCGGTCCAGGCCTTCCACCAACGGGCGGGCCAGTTCATACAGCGCCGTGCCTTCCTGGGTCAGGGTCCAGCGCCGGCCAAAGCGCTCGAACAGGCGGGTGCCGAATTCGCGTTCCAGCGCCTGCAGTTGCAGGGTGACGGCCGGTTGGCTCAGGAACAGGGATTCCGCGGCACGCGACACCGAGCCCATGCGCGCGGTTTGGCAGAAAGCGCGCAGGGGTTTCAGCCGATCGCCTTTGTAATAAAAGCGGGTCTGCGCTTTTTTCTTCGGTATTTTCGTCATAAATTTCCTGAGCTAAGCCAACTATAACAATTGTTAATATTATTTATTGAAATATTTAGTTTGTCAAATAATGGCTTCAGGCATACGGTTCTAGGCAAGGAGAACACCATGCCACATGCCCAGAAACGCCCAGAACCCCAGAAAAGCCAGATCCAGCACGCGCCGTTGCCCGCCGGGTTGGATGGGGCTGTGTTGAGCCAGCAAGCCCTCGATTTTCTGGCCGACCTGCACACCAGCTTCGAACAGGAGCGCCGCGACCTGCTGCAGGCGCGTGGCAATCGCCAAGGCGTGCGCCCGCAATTCATTGAGGATACCGCAAGTATCCGTCAATCGTCATGGAAAGCCGCGCCGATTCCGGAATTGCTGCAGGACCGTCGTGTGGAGATCACCGGCCCGGTCGATGCCAAGACCGTCATCAATGCCCTGAACTCGGAAGCCAATGTGTTCATGGCCGATTTTGAGGACTCCACCGCGCCGACCTGGGCCAATGTCCTGTCCGGCCAGGGCGTCCTGCGCGCCGCCGTTCGCGGGGAGCTGACGTTTTCACCGGACGCCTCGGCCGAAACGCCGGCCTATGCCCTGAAGCCGGACCGCCGGACCGTGCTGATGGTGCGCCCGCGCGGCCTGCATCTGGACGAGAAGCACGTGCAGGTGGATGACGTGCCGATGGCCGGGCTGCTGTTCGACCTGGGCCTGTTCGCCTTCCATAACGCCAAGGATCTGGCTGCCCGCCAGCACGGCCCGTTTTTTTACATCCCGAAAATGCAATCGTATGCAGAAGCGCAGTGGGTCAACGGCGTGCTGGATTACATCGAGTGCGCCTTGGGTCTGCCGCAGGGCCAGCTCAAGGTCACCGTGCTGATCGAAACCTTGCCGGCCGCGTTCCAGATGGACGAAATCATCTATGCCCTGAAATCGCGGGTGGTCGGCCTGAACTGCGGACGCTGGGATTATATCTTCTCCGCCATCAAGACCCTGCACCGGGAACCGGGGTTCATGCTGCCCGAGCGTGGCCAGATCGCGATGAGCAAGCATTTCCTGAACAGCTATGCCCAGTTGCTGATCCAGACCTGCCACAAGCGCGGTATCCTGGCCATGGGCGGCATGGCGGCGCAGATTCCCAACAAGCGTGATGCCGAAGCCAACGCCGCCGCGTTCGAAAAAGTCCGCAGCGACAAACAACGCGAAGCGGACCTCGGCCATGACGGCACCTGGGTCGCGCATCCGGGCCTGATTCCGCTGGCGCGCGGCATATTCGACAAGGCCATGCCCGGCCCGAACCAGACCGCGAAACAGCTTGATGTGACCGTCGGCGCGGATGACCTGCTCAAACCCTGCCACGGCAGCATCACGGCGCAGGGCTTCAACGACACGGTCGAGGTCTGCGTCCGTTATCTGGCCGCCTGGCTGTCCGGCGTCGGGTGCGTGGCCATCCATGGCCTGATGGAAGACGCCGCCACTGCCGAAATCTGCCGGAGCCAGCTGTGGCTGTGGCTGCACAAGAAAGACCTGCATCTGAGCGACGGCACCCTGCTGTGCTGGGGACTGTTCGACGCCGCTTTGCTGGCGCTGCCGAACCGGCTGAAACAGGAAGCCATCGTCGGCCACGACAAGGTCGATGCCGCCATCGCCTTGCTCGAAACCCTGGTGCGTTCGCCTGAACTCGCCGATTTCCTCACCATCCCCGCCTACCAACAACTCTGAATCCCACCTTCCCAGGAGAACCGCCATGAACACACAGACCTTGAATGCCCAGCAACTGAAAGCCCATTGGGACAATGACGCCCGCTGGACCGGCATCACCCGCGGCTACAGCGCCGAAGAAGTGGTGCGCCTGCGCGGCACCGTCGCCATCGACCACAGCCTGGCCCGTCTGGGCGCCGGCAAGCTCTGGAAAAGCCTGAACAGCCTAGACTTCGTCAACGCGCTCGGCGCGCTGACCGGCAACCAGGCCATGCAGCAGGTCAAGGCCGGCTTGAAGGCGATTTACCTGTCCGGCTGGCAGGTCGCCGCCGATGCCAACGTGGCCGGCGAGATGTACCCGGATCAAAGCCTGTACCCGGCCAATTCGGTGCCGCTGGTGGTCAAGCGCATCAACAACACCCTGCTGCGCGCCGACCAATTGAACCATGCGGAAGGCAAGGATGACGTGGATTGGCTGCAGCCGATCGTGGCGGACGCCGAAGCTGGCTTCGGCGGCGTGCTGAACGCGTTCGAACTGATGAAATCGATGATCGAGGCCGGCGCCGCCGGCGTGCATTTCGAGGACCAGCTGGCTTCGGTGAAGAAATGCGGCCACATGGGCGGCAAAGTGCTGGTGCCGACCCAGGAAGCGGTGCAGAAGCTGATCGCCGCCCGCCTGGCCGCCGATGTCATGGGCGTGCCGACGATTCTGGTGGCTCGCACGGATGCCGAGGCCGCCGACCTGATCACCTCCGACATCGACGACAACGACAAGCCGTTCTGTACCGGAGAGCGCACCATTGAAGGCTTCTACAAAACCAAACCGGGCATCGACCAGGCCATTTCCCGCGGCCTGGCCTACGCGCCGTACGCCGATCTGGTCTGGTGTGAAACCGGCAAGCCCGATCTGGAGTTCGCCCGCAAATTCGCCGAGGCCATCCACGCCAAATTCCCCGGCAAGCTGCTGGCCTACAACTGCTCGCCGAGCTTCAACTGGAAAAAGAACCTGGATGACGCCACCATCGCCACCTTCCAGAAGGAACTGGGTGCCATGGGTTACAAGTTCCAGTTCATCACCTTGGCCGGCTTCCACGCCCTGAACTACGGCATGTTCGATCTGGCGCACGGTTATGCGCGCCGCCAGATGAGCGCGTTCGTGGAACTGCAGGAACGCGAGTTCGCCGCCGCCGACCGGGGCTTCACCGCCGTCAAGCACCAGCGCGA
>DATMWF010000137.1:0-10734 GCA_035562675.1 Arenimonas sp.
TCCAGTATAGCGCGAGTCAACGGAATGAGCGATAGGAAATGCCCGGTTTTTGCCGCCGAATTCAGCGCTGCCGACCGGCTTCCGCGGGTGTTTTCGCCTTGATGGCCAGCGCGTGGATATCGGATTCAAGCAGGCCTGACAGGGCTTGGTAGACCAGCTGGTGGCGTTTGAGCGATGAAAGTCCTTCAAAACGGGTGGACACGATCAATACCGAAAAATGCCCCCTGCCATCGCGCGCGCCGGCATGTCCGGCGTGTTTATGGCTGTCGTCCTGGATGGTCAGCACGGACGGCGAAAGTTTCGCCAGTGCCTGTTCGATAAGCGCTATCCGGTCCATGGGCGCTATGGCAGGACGGGTTTGAACGGGAATATTTCGGCCCCCTGATAGACCCCGGCAAGAAAGTACGGATCTGCGTTTACCCACTCGCGGGCTTTATCGATGGAATCGAAGGAAACCACCAGCATGCTGCCGATGAAACCGGCCTCGCCGGGATTTTCGTCATCGATGGCCGGCATCGGACCGGCGATTTTGAGACGGCCTTGGCCGTTCAGCTCGTGCAACCGGGCCAGGTGCGCGGAACGCGCATCCAAACGCTGGCTTAAGGTGCCAGGTTTGTCTTTGGCGAGAACGATGTACCACATAAAGGGATTTGGCGGCTGGAAGCAGCCGCCAAAAAGATTATGCGTTTACGACGTTGGCGGCTTGTTTGCCCTTGGGGCCTTGGACCACGTCGAAGGAGACGCGCTGCCCTTCTTTCAGGGAGCGGAAGCCTTCGGTTCCGATTGCCGAGAAATGCACGAAGATGTCTTCGCTGCCGTCTTCAGGTGCGATGAACCCGAAACCCTTTGCATCATTGAACCACTTAACTGTACCAACACTCATAACGACACCTTAAAAAAATTAAATTGATTGTTCACCAACATGAACCGCTGGTAACCGAAAGTATGCACAAATACGATTCGCTTGCCAAGCGATTTCTCAACAACTGAGCAGATTGTCTATAATCGGCCGCAAACTGCCGCTAACGGAATCGACATTGGCCAGCACCTCTTCCAGGGTGATTTCGGCGTTTTCGCCATCACAACCGGCCGCCCAGTTGGCCACCACGCACAAACTGGCGTAATCGAGCGCCAACTCACGCGCCAGTCCCGCTTCGGGCATACCGGTCATGCCCACCAGGTCACAGCCATCCTGCCGCAGACGGCGGATTTCCGCCCGGCTCTCCAGGCGCGGTCCCTGCGTTGCGCCATAGCAGCCGCCCGCCACGACCGGCACACCGGCTGCGACGCAGGCCGCCAAGAGCGCCTGACGGAGGCTTTCCGTGTAAGGCTGGCCGAAATCCACATGCAGCACGGGCGTGCCTGGCTCCTCACACAGGGTGCTTATGCGGCCCCAGGTATAATCAATGATCTGATCGGGTACGGCCAAAACGCGCGGGCCATACTCCGCGCCGATGCCGCCGACGGTGTTGATTGCCAGGATCCGGCCGGCGCCTAGCTGTTGGAGGGCTTTCAGGTTGGCGCGGTAATTGACCTGGTGCGGCGGGACGCCGTGCCCTTCGCCGTGCCGAGCCAGGAACGCGACCCGCCGACCGCCGATTTCGGCAATGCGGACGGGCCCCGATGGCTTGCCGTAAGGCGTATCGAGATCCAGCGAGTCCTGCCATTCCACGCCTTCAAGGCGGTAAACGCCGGTGCCGCCGATGACGGCCAGTGCGATATCAGTTTTCATTCAGCGCATATATCCCGGGCAGGTTCCTGCCGTGCTCATTGACGTCCATGCCGTAGCCGAACACGTAGCGGTCAGGCACCACCAGTCCGGCGTAGTCGGCCTTCAGGCCAGGAACGCAGCGGTCGTGCTGTTTGACGGTCATGGCCGCGATCCTGACCCGGACAGCGCCCTGGTCTTCACACCAATCGCGGACGGCTTTGAGCGTATGCCCTTCATCGAGGATGTCATCGACCAGCAGGACCTGCCGGCCTTCAAGCACGGTCGCCGGGCGATGCAGCCATGCCAGGCCGGAACCCGTGGTTTCGCCATGGTACCGGGTGGCATGCACGTAATCGAACTCGGCGTCGATGCCGAGCTCAAGGGCCAGCCTGGACGCGAAGAACATGCCGCCGTGCATCAGGGTCAGAAACACCGGATATTGGTCGTGATAATCCTTGCGGATTTTCACCGCCATGCGGTCAATGGCCTGTTCAACGTCGGAACGGCCGTAAATGACTTCGGACTTGGCAAGGATCGCCTTGATTTTGGATTGCATTACGCTTGCTCCATCTGGTTCATGGCATTCAATGCCGAAAGATAACGTCCGTCTGCCGCCAGTGTATCCCATGCCCGGACCGCTTTCGCGCGCAGAACGTCCAGCCGTTGGATTGGATAGGCGCGCACCTCCATGGCTTCGACCGCGTCTGGCACGCAGGCCGGCGGACAGGCCAGCACGGCGTCACAGCCGGCGGCCAGATGCAATGCGATACGGGCGCCGACACCGCCGGCGCTCTCGGCCGCCGCCATGCCGATGTCGTCGCTGAACACCACGCCGTTGAAGCCGAGCATCGCTCTGAGCACGGTCTGGATCCAGTGCGGCGAGTAGCCGGCAGGGTCCGCGGCCACCATCGGATAACGTACATGCGCCATCATCACCGCATCCGCGCCGGCCCGCAATCCGTGGCGGAAAGGGATCAGGTCGGTGGCGGCGATTTCCTCGAACGTGCGCTCATCGATCGCTTCATCGAAGTGCGTGTCGGCCAATACCGAACCATGTCCGGGGAAATGCTTGAGCGTCGCGCCCATGCCGGCTTCGTGCAGGCCGGCCACATAGGCCGCGATGCAGGCACCGGCCGATTCCGGATCCGGCGAGAACGCGCGGTTTCCGATCGCCAGATTGCCGCGTCCGAGATCGGCAACCGGTGCGAAACTGAGGTCAAGGCCGCTGGCGATGATTTCGGACGCCATCAGGTAGGCGTGTTCACGCGTCATCGCCAATGCCGCGGATTCATCGGTCAGGAACAACGCGCCGATTTTCTCGAGGCACGGCAGTTTCGCGAAACCGTCACGGAACCGCTGCACGCGTCCGCCCTCCTGGTCGACGGTGATGAGCTGCGGCCGGGCGGCGCTCGCCCGGATGTCGCCGCACAGGTCGGCAACCTGGGCCTTCGAGGCGAAATTCCGCGAGAACAGGATGACCCCCGCCACCGCCGGGTGCTGCAGGAACCGCCGCTCGTCCTGGCTCAGGACGTGTCCTTCGACACCGATGATCAACATGTTTTTTCCTCCGCCGTCCAGGCGTTGTAGGGCCTTGCCGACAGGGCCAGATTGAAGTAGCGGCGTTGCTCGGTCACTTCCGCGCCGATCCAATCCGGCTTTTCGAACACCTCGTGTTCATGCGAAAGTTCGATTTCTGCGACGATCAGGCCGGCATTGTCACCGGCGAATTCATCGATTTCCCAAAGATGCGCACCGACCTGCACGAGGTGGCGGATTTTATCGATGCGGCCTTCGCAGGCCAGCGCCAAAAGGCTTTCGGCGTCGGCAAGCGGAATCGGATATTCGAACTCCTGCCGGCTGGGGCCCAGCTCGCGCGATTTGATGTTGAGATTGGCCGAGGCACCGCTGATGCGCACGCGTACCGAGCAGCGTTCCAGGCCGGCGGACAGGGCTTCGGCGGAATTCAGGTATGCCTGTGCGATCCGCAGCCGATCATGCGCCATCGCGCGCCAGGCATCGCCGCGCAGCAGGAACTTCCGTTCGATTTCGATGGCCATCAGCCCGCCTCGAACACGGCGATCGACTCGACATGCGCGGTCTGCGGAAACATGTCCATGGCGCCTGCATAGGTCAGGCGGTATCCCCTTTCCTGCACCAGATAACCGGCATCACGGGCCAGCGAAGCGGGATGGCAGGATACGTAGACGATGCGTTCGACGCCTTTCAGATTCAGCTGTTTGAGCACTTCCAGCGCGCCGGCCCGGGGCGGGTCCAGCAGGATCTTGTTGAAGCGCTGGGTTTTCCAGAGCTGGGCGGAAATGTCCTGGGCAAGATCCGCGGCGAAGAAGGCGGCATTGGCGATGCCGTTCAGCGCGGCGTTTTCCTTCGCCCTGTCGACCAGGGCCTGGTCGCCCTCGACACCGACCGCTTCACCGACCGCCTGCGCCAAAGGCAAGGTGAAGTTGCCGAGGCCGCAGAACAGGTCCAGCACGACATCGGCGGGCTTGGGGTCAAGCAGCTGCAAGGTCCGCTCTATCATGGCCTCATTGAGCTTTGCGTTCACCTGGATGAAGTCAAGCGGCTTGAACCGGAAGCGTATGCCCGAACCGGAAAGCGTGAACGAGAGCGGTTCGGGATCCGGCGTCAGCGGAACGACGGTTTGTACACCGCCGGACTGCAGGTACAACTGGAGCGAATGGCGCTTCTCGAATGCGCGCAGCCGGTCCAGGTCTTCCCCGCCGAATGCGGAGAAGTGGCGGAATACCAAGGCGATGGGGCCGTCGCCTTGGATGAACTCGACCTGCGGGATGTCGCTCTTGGCGTCCAGCGTGCCGATCATTTCCGCCAACGGCGTAATCAGCGCCGACAGTTCAGGCACGACGGTCTCGCACTGCCGGAGCTGCGCGACGAAGCGCGGATCGTGCTCGCGGAAACCGACCAACACCCCGCCCTTCTTTTCAACATAGCGCACCGAGAATCGGCCTTTTCGGCGGTATCCCCACGCCTGCGCGGTCAGCACCGGCAGCACCGCGCCGGGTTGAACGTGGCCGATGCGCTGGAGATTGTCGAGCAGCGTCCGCTGCTTGGCTTCAACCTGTTTCTCGGAAGAAAGATGCTGCAGCACACAACCCGAGCAGACCCCGAAATGCGGACATTTCGGTTCGATCCGGTCAGGCGAAGGCTCGAGGATGGACACCACCATGGCTTCATCGAAATGCCGGTTCCTGCCGGTCCGTTCGGCCAGCACGCGCTCACCCACCAACGCGCCGGTCACGAACACCGCCTTGTTTTCGTGACGGCCCACGCCGCGGCCGTCATGGGTCAGGCCATCGATGACCAGCTCGTAGTGATGTTTTGTTTTTATGCCGGACCGTGCCACAATCAACATCCTGATTCAAAGCGCTATTTTCGCAGATATTCGAGGGCTATGGATAATCACGGCACACGATACGGGCTTAACCAGGGAATGAAGCGCGTACTGGTCATCGAAGACGATGACATCAGCCGACGGTTCATGACCGAGGCACTGTCCCTGCTTCCGCTCGAGTCGCAGTCCTGCGCCGGCTTCGCGGAGGCGCACAGCCTGCTGCGCCGGCAGCATTTCGATCTGGTGGTGTCGGACATCAATGCCTTGGACGGCTCACTGCACGAGCACGCCGCGCTGTTGCCCGATAACTGCCGGAAACTGGCGGTCAGCGCCGATATGACGCCCGTACTGGCCGCCCGGCTGCGGCGGCTCGGCATCGATGATGTACTGGCCAAACCCATGGGGGTTACCACCCTCCATCAGGCCGTGAACCGCCTTCTGGAAACCGGTGCCGGCGAAAACGCGGCGCGCCCCTACTGGAACCACGCGCAGGGGCTGGCTGCACTGGGCCAGGACGAACGGATCCTGACCAGCTTGAAAGACATGTTCAGGGTCGAGTTGCCGGTGATGACGGAGCGGATCAACAGCGCTTACCACGCCGGCAGCTTCGAAGAGATCCACGCGACGCTGCATAAACTCAAGGCCAGCTGCGGTTTTTTAGGCGCCGAAAGGCTTCTGCAGGAATGCTACCGGCTGGATGGACACATCGACCAGGCCAACTTGGCACGCTTCTTGGATGCCGCGCGGGCCACCTTGGCGCTCATTTGACCGGCTGACGGCTTAACTCGCCGATCATTTTCCAGCTGCGCGGCAGGCTGTTGCCGACATGCGATCCGATCACCGAATGCAGCAGCACGCGGAACTGGGCAAGACCGGCGCGGCTGGGCATGCTGTCGCTGTTGAAGTGGATGATATCCTGGCCCGACAAGGCGCCCGGCTCGTCCTGTCCGCAAGGCAATACGCCGAGCTCGGAATGGATACGGTAGTGGCCGCCCGGTGCGATGTCTTCGCCGCTGGCGCTGTACGACCAGGGTGTCATATAGCCGAGATGGCCGATCAGGTCACGCTCGAAACGCCTGACCAGCCAAGCCAGGTCCGTGCCCTCAGCCAGTCCCTGCCGCGCGTTCAGCAGCAGCTGGAACAGTTCGCTGTCGCCCTCGTGGCGCGGGCAGAGCTTCAGCACCAACTCGTTGAAATACATGCCGGCCATCAGGCGCTCACCGCCGACCAGAAGCGGATCGGACAGCAGCTCCGCCTGGGTCAGCAGTCCCAGTTCGCCTTTGAGCTGGAAACATATCTTGAGATGCTGCAGGGGCTGCAGCTGGGAGCGCAGGATGTGTTTCCTGGCGCCGGTGACGCCTTTGGCGATCAGGCCGAGCACGCCGTGGTCCATGGTCAGCACATCCAGCTGCAGGCTGGTTTCGCGGTACAGGCGCTTATGCAGGATCAGCGCTGGCTGCCAATCGACGCGCATTTATTCGTTATAGCCGAACCGCCGCAGGGCCGCCTCGTCATCGGACCAGCCGTCGCGCACGCGGCACCAGGTTTCCAGGAACACTTTCGAACCGAACAGCTTTTCCATGCCGATCCGGGCGGAGGTGCTGATCGCTTTCAGCTGCTGGCCGCCCTTGCCGATGACGATGGCCTTCTGGCCCTCGCGCTCCAGCCAGATCACCGCGCCGATGCGCAGCAGGCTGCCGTCAACCTCGAATTTCTCGATTTCGACCGTGGATGAATACGGCAGTTCATCGCCCAGCCGCTGCATCAGCTGCTCCCTGACCAGTTCGCCGGCCAGGAAGCGCTGGCTCTTGTCGGTGATTTCGTCTTCGTCGAAAATCGGATCGGACGCCGGCATCAGCTTCAGCAGGCTGTCGACCAGATCCTGCGTGCCCTTCTTTTTCAGGGCCGAAATCAGGTGCACCGAGGTGAATTCACGTTCATCGGTGATCTCCTTGATGAACGGCAGCAGCGCATCCTTGTCCTTGAGCTTGTCGATCTTGTTGATGACCAGCAGCACGGGCACGTCGGACTCCTTAAGGGCCTGGTAGGCCAGCGCGTCATCGCTGTGCCAGCGGCCGGCCTCGATCACCAGCACGGCGGCATGCACGTCCGAGACCGCGCCGCGCGCCGCGCGGTTCATGTAACGGTTCATGGCGCGCGACTGCTTGGCATGTATCCCGGGGGTATCGACCAGGACCAATTGCCCTTCGGGAAAGCTGGCGATGCCGAGCATGCGGTGGCGGGTGGTCTGCGGCCGGGATGACACGATGCTGATCTTGCTGCCGACAAGGGCGTTGACCAAGGTCGATTTGCCGACGTTGGGGCGGCCGATGACCGCCGTGTATCCGGCGCGGTATGGCGCATGCTGCTGATCTGATGTCATTTGTCCTGCCCTAATTGTATTAATGCCTGCCTGGCGGCGTCCGCCTCGGCTGATTTAACCGATGATCCGGTGCCCTGCGTCCGGATGTTCAACTGTTCCAGGGCGCACATCACCTCGAACTGCCTTTCATGATCGGAACCCGTCGACTGCAGCAGGCTGTAGACCGGCAGCGCCTGATGCTTCGACTGCAGCCACTCCTGCAGACGGGTTTTCGGGTCCTTGCCGAGCGGTTTCGCCGAGGCGATCTGCAGGCGCGATCCAAACCACTGCTCCACCAGTTGCCGGCTGCGTTCCAGACCGGCATCGAGGTACGCCGCGGCGATCACCGCTTCGACCGCATCGGCGAGGATGGAATCCCGGCGGTGGCCGCCGGTCTTCATCTCACCGCTGCCCAGCTTCAGCTGCTCACCCAACCGGTTCTCCCGGGCGATCTCCGCCAGGCAGGATTCCCGCACCAGAAGGGATCGCGCATGGGTCAGGTCGCCTTCGCTGGCATTGGGGAATTTGCGGAACAGCGCTTCGGAGATCACGAAACCCAGAATGGCATCGCCGAGGAACTCCAGACGCTCGTTGTTCGGTTTACCGGCGCTTCGGTGCCGCAGCGCCTGTTCCAGGAGCTGCGGATCCTTGAATCCTCCGATCAACGGCTCACTCAACAGCGGCTCGTTGGCTCAACGGGAACTTGCGGTCGAATTTGGCCACGAAGTCCAGGTTGTACATCATCGGGCGGCGCACTTCGTACTGCAGCTGGAGGACTTTGCCGTCCTGGTCCTTGAACATCTTGACGTTCTTCTGCAGGTCGATGCTTTCGACATAGCTGATCTGGAAGCGGCGGTACAGGTGGTCACGAATCCTTTCCATGGACTCCTTCTCGACTCCCGGGGTCTGGGTGACCGCCTTGATGTCGTTGACGGCGCTGTAATATTCGGAATAGACCGGAAACAGCCGCATGCCGATGAAGCCGAAGAAACCGACCAATGCCAGGATCAGGATGAAGCTGATTAACGTGATGCCTTGTTGACTGCGTTTCATGGTTTTACCCCTTTATTCGATTTTGGTGCCGATGCGTGACGGATCAAAGCCATCTAAGCATACCCAACCTGAGCAGTTTAGCCAAATCAGCATGGCGCGGCCAACCAGATTGCGTTCAGGCACGAAGCCCCATTCGCGGCTGTCGGCGCTTCTGTCGCGGTTGTCGCCCATGGCGAAGTAATGCCCTTCGGGCACTACCCAGGTACCGTTGTTGCGGTAACCGGGGGGTACGCCGTCCATTTCGAGCATGGCATGGGTCTTGCCGGGCATGCTTTCGGCGTAAATCCTGGAGCCGGTCATTTCGCTGGAAACGCCCTGCCCGACGAATACGCCGGTTTCCGTGTAGGTGAAGGGCACGCCGTTCACCGATACGCGGTTCTCGTCGACGGTGATGGTGTCGCCCGGCAACCCGATGACGCGTTTGATGTAATCGGTGCCTTCGGTCGGGTCGCCGGCGCCAACGCCCGGATACCGGAACACGAACACGTCGCCGCGCTTGGGCTCGCCGATTTCGATGATTTTCCTGTTGATGACCGGCAGGCGTATGCCGTAGTTGAATTTGTTGACCAGGATGAAATCGCCGATCAGCAGGTTCGGCATCATCGATCCGGAAGGAATGCGGAACGGTTCGGCCAGGAACGAGCGCAGGCCCAGCACCAGGAAAATGACCGGGAACAGCGACTTTGCGTATTCGACCGCGACGGGATCCTTGGCATCGGCATGCGCGGCCAGGCGGCGCTTCTCGAACAGCAGTTTATCGACCAGCCAGATCACGCCGGTGGCCAGGGCAAGAGTCGTCAAAATCAGCGCAAAATCCAGTTTCACAGTCAATCCTTATTTGTTGTCGACCGACAATACGGCCATGAACGCTTCCTGCGGTATCTCCACACGGCCGAACTGCTTCATCCGTTTCTTGCCTTCCTTCTGTTTCTCGATGAGCTTTTTCTTGCGGGTGGCGTCGCCGCCGTAGCACTTCGCCAGCACGTTCTTGCGCATCGCCTTGACCGTCGAGCGCGCGATGACCTGCGAACCCACGGCCGCCTGGATGGCGACGTCGAACATCTGGCGCGGGATCAGCTCACGCATTTTTTCGCACAGGTCACGGCCACGGCGGTCGGCATGGGCACGGTGCAGGATCATCGACATGGCGTCGACGCGGTCGCCGTTGATCAGGACATCCACGCGCACGAAGGGGCCCGCGTCGAAACGCACGAAATGGTAATCCAGGGACGCATAGCCGCGGGACACCGATTTCAGGCGGTCGAAGAAATCCATCACCACTTCAGCCATCGGCAGTTCATAGGTGATCTGCACCTGGCTGCCCATGTAGTTGATGCCCTGCTGTGCACCGCGCTTTTCCTCGCACAGGGTGATCACATTGCCGACGTAATCGGGTGGCGTGAGGATATGCGCGAGGATGATCGGTTCGCGGATCTCCTGGATCTTGTTCACCGGCGGCAACTTGGCCGGATTGTCCAGGGACAGCACCTTGCCGTCGGTCTGCAGCACTTCATAGACCACGGTCGGCGCCGTCGAGATCAGATTGAGGTTGTACTCGCGCTCCAGGCGTTCCTGCACGATTTCCATGTGCAGCATGCCCAGGAACCCGCAGCGGAACCCGAAGCCCATGGCTTCCGAGCTTTCCGGCTCGAAGTTCATCGCGGCGTCGTTGAGTTTCAGTTTATCCAAGGCCTCGCGCAGGGCCGGGTAATCCTCGGCATCGACCGGAAACAGCCCGGCGAACACCCGCGACTGCATTTTCCGGAAGCCCGGCAGAGGCTGTGTGGAGGGGTTGGCGGCCAAGGTCAGGGTATCGCCGACCGGCGCGCCGTGCACGTCCTTGATCGCCGCGTTGACCCAGCCGACTTCGCCGGCCGAGAGCTTGCCCAAGACCTTGCGCTTGGGCGTGAAAACGCCAACGGCATCGACCTGGTGGGTGCGGCCGGTGGACATCACCAGGATCTTGTCGCCCGGCTTGATCTCGCCCTGCACCACGCGCACCAACGAGACCACGCCAAGGTAGTTGTCGAACCAGGAGTCGATGATCAGCGCCTGAAGATGGCCGGTATTGACGTCCTTTGGCGGCGGGATGCGCTTGACGATCGCTTCCAGCACATCGACCACGTTCAGGCCGGTTTTCGCGGAGATCGAAACGGCATCTTCGGCATCGATGCCGATCACCGCCTCGATTTCGGCCTTGACGCGCTCGATGTCGGCGGTCGGCAGGTCGATTTTGTTCAG
>DATMWF010000138.1:0-4128 GCA_035562675.1 Arenimonas sp.
CCGCCGCCCTGCTCGGCCTGGCCGCCTGCAAACCGAAATCCGCCGAGCCCGTCGGCGTCGACGCGGCCTACGCCAACGAGAGCGCCGATGAATTCATCGCGCGCGTCAACCGCGAACTGACCGAACTGTACCCGCAGATCAGCTCGGCGCAGTGGCTGGCCGCCACCTACATCAACGGCGATTCCGAGCTCATATCGGCCAAGAGCAACGAACGCTACCTCGGCATGATGAGCAAATACATCGCCAAGGCCAAGACCTTTCCATCCGATGCCAAAATGACCCCGGAAACGGCGCGCGCGCTGCACCTGCTGAAGGTCGGCGTGACCCTGCCGCCGCCGAACGACCCGAAGGCCCTGGCCGAACTGACCGGCCTGGCCACCAAGCTCGAGGGCATGTACGGTTCCGGTAAATACTGCCCCGACAAGAACAAGCCCGACAGCTGCCTGGACATCGGCGCTGTATCGCAAATTCTCGCCGATAGCAAAAGCAGTTATGAACAGCAGTTGGATGCATGGAACGGCTGGCATACGATTTCGGTGCCGATGCGCGCGGATTACCGGCGTTTCGCCGAGCTGTCCAACCAAGGCGCCAAGGACCTCGGCTTCGGCAACACCGGCGAACTGTGGCGTTCCGGCTACGATATGAGCCCGGCCGATTTCCAGGTCGAGAGCGACCGCCTGTGGGGCCAGGTCGAACCGCTGTACAAGGAACTGCAGTGCTACACCAAGAATAAACTGGTCGCCAAATACGGCGACAAGGGCCAGATCAACGGCATGATACCGGCGCATCTGACCGGCAACCTTTGGCAGCAGAACTGGGCCAACTTATGGCCGATCGTAGAGCCCTACAAAGGCGTCGGCAGCCTGGACATCACCAGCGTGCTGCAGAATCAGCACGATAAAATCCTGAGCGGAAAGCTGGCCGAAGCCGGTGGCGCCGCCTCGCTGCCACCCATCAAGGTCGCCGAGATCAGCCGCGAAGCCGACCTGCAGCACGCCAAGGACATGGCCCGCCTGTCGGAAAGTTTCTACACCGGCCTTGGCATGCCGAAACTGCCGGAGTCGCATTGGAGCAACGCCCAGTTCATCAAGCCGCGCGACCGTGAGGTGGTCTGCCATGCCAGCGCCTGGGATCTGAACCTGAAAGGTGATGTGCGGATCAAGATGTGCATCACCCCGACCGAAGAGGAACTGACCACGCTCTATCACGAGTACGGCCATGTGTATTATTTCCTGGCCTACAACAAACTGCCGCTGCTGTTCCAGGGCGGCGCCCACGACGGTTTCCATGAGGCCATCGGCGACACCATCGTGCTGTCGATGACGCCCGAATACCTGAATTCCATCGGCCTGGTCGACAAGCCGGCGGTCAGCGATGAGGCGGTGATCAACGGCCAGATGCGCATGGCCTTGGCGAAGGTGGCGTTCATGCCGTTCGGCCTGATGATCGACCGCTGGCGCTGGGGCGTGTTCGACGGCTCGATCAAGCCGGCCGATTACAACAAAGCCTGGTGGGACCTGAAGGCCAAGTACCAGGGCGTGGCACCGGCTTCGGCCCGCGGCGAGGAGTTCTTCGACGCCGGCGCGAAATTCCATGTGCCGGGCAACACGCCTTACACCCGCTACTTCCTGTCGCATATCCTGCAGTTCCAGTTCTACAAAGCCCTGTGCGACGCCTCCGGTTACAAAGGGCCGCTGTACCAGTGCAACTTCGCCAACAACCCGGAAGCCGGCAAGCGCTACTGGGCCATGCTGAGCAAGGGCTCCAGCCAGCCATGGCAGAAGACCATGAAGGAACTGACCGGCAAAGAGGAAATGGACGGCTCCGCGGTGTTGGAATACTTCGCACCGCTGCAGACCTGGCTCAAAGAGCAGAACAAAGGCCAGCAGTGCGGCTGGCAGGCTCCGGGAGCCTGAGCGCATGACCTTGTCCCTGCCGAACGCGGAGCTGGCGCCACAGGCGCTGGCTACCGCCACCGCCCTGCCCGCGCGTTTCTACAGCAACGGCGAAATGAACACCGTCGACCAGATCGCGGTGTTCAACAGGCACTGGCAATATGTCTGCCACGCTTCGCAGATCGCCGATGTCGGTGATTTCGTGGTCGGCGTACTGGGTCAGCTGCCGGTCATCCTGGTGCGCACCGATGACGGCATCAAGGGCTACCACAACGTCTGCCGGCACCGCGCCGGCCCGATCGCGCAATGCTCCGGCAAAGGCGCCAAGCAGCTGCGCTGCCGCTATCACGGATGGACATACAACCTGGACGGCAGCCTGCGCACCGCCACCGAAATGAAGGACGTTGAAGATTTTGACGTCAGCGCGATCCGCCTGCCGGCCCTGCAGGTGCGCGAATTCGAAGGCCTGGTGTTCGCCGCCGTCGAGGACGCGCCGGATTTTGAAGACTACGTGCAAGGCATCGCCGAACGCCTGGCTCAAAGCGGCTACAAACTGGCCGACCTGCAGTTCCACCAGCACATCAGCTACGACATCGACTGCAACTGGAAGACCTACGTCGATAATTACCTGGAAGGCTACCATGTGCCGCACGTGCACCCGGAGCTCAACAAGCTGCTCGATTACCGCAGCTACGTGACCACCACCAGTCAGTGGCATTCCATGCAGTTCAGCCCGCTGGAAAGCAGCGACGACCTGTACGGCTCCGGCGACGCGCTGTATTACTTCCTGTACCCGAACACCATGCTGAACATCCTGCCTGGCCGCCTGCAGACCAACCGCGTGCTGCCGCTGCCGAACAACCGCTGCCGGGTCGAGTTCGATTTCTTCTATACCGCAAGCCTTGGCGAGAAAGACGACGCCCGGCGCGTGCGCGACCTGGAATTTTCCGACGTGGTGCAGGACGAAGACATCCAGATCTGTGTGGACGTGCAGAAAGGCCTGAACAGCGGCTCGTATGCGGCTGGCCGCCTGAACCCATTGCGAGAAAACGCGCTGCATCATTTTCAGGAATTATTGCGGGCGGATTATCGACGTTACAATTCGTTGGTTGGCTCAAACGCCATCGGCTGATTGAGCCATATTTCACGCCGCCCGCTTAGTACTAACCTGCAGATTGACTTTCAGCGTTTTACGCACAGCAGAAAAAATAGCCGCAAGATTATCCATGTTCGGGTTTCCGGATGCTGACAGCATGCGATGCAGGCTTTTACTGTTGCCCTTGGTACTTTTTGCCAGCTTCTCGAAACCCATGGTGGCATTTACCAAATCACGCAGAATAACGCGCGCGGTTTCAGGCTCGCCATTCAGAAAAAGCGTAGCCGCTTCATCCAACATGAGCTGGGCAAAATCCGGATCACGCTCAATGCGCTCAATAACCGTTTGTTTGAAATTTCGTGTCAGAGTCATTGGTTTACCTTTCACTTCTTGATTTTTAAGGGTTTGGCGGTTTTGTTTGCGACAAGTGCTTTTTTACGTGTTTTGTACTCATTAATCAGGACTTTGGCCTTCTCAATATCTTTTTGCTGCATTGATTTAGTTCCTCCACCGAACAACACAATGAGCGCATCACCATCTTTGATTAAGTACACTCGGTAACCCGGCCCCCAATCAATTCGCAGTTCGCCCAAACCGGAAAACCACTTTATGGCGGAGGTGTTTCCAAGTTCTAACCGCAATAAAGCCGTTGTTACTTTGGTAGCGGCTTGCGCATCAAGCTTCATGAACCAATTCCGATATGGGCTCGTGCCGTCTTCCCGCAAGTAGTCCTCAACTTCAATCATAGCTTTAATATAGTAGCATATATGCTACTTTTCAAGTATGTGTTTAAAGTACTCAATTAGTACTAAAAAATTGATTTTGGAAGCGTATTAGCTTCACAACTCATCCGTCGGCTCGAACGCCATCGGCTGATCGGTGCATTCCGGCGTTATGACGGCACGCCGCTGATAGCGCCACCAGAAGAAATACGAGCCTGCCACGAACAGGCAGCCGACCGCCGCCTGCAGGACCGGGGTTTTGCTGACCAGGGGCACCAGCAGCCCGGCGATCAGCGCGTTGGCCATCAGGCTCACGAAGGCCTGCATGGAAGAGGCCGTGCCGCGTATGGTCGGGTACAGGTCGAGCAAGGCAATGGTCAGGATCGGGAACACCAAGGCGATACCGAACGCCATG
>DATMWF010000139.1:0-4125 GCA_035562675.1 Arenimonas sp.
GCCGCGTGCGCGCAGCAGTTCATTGCGGCGCTCATAGCACTCCATCAGCTGTGGCAGGACTTCCGGCAGGTAATCGACGTCATGGCGCGCGACGCGCTCGAAGGCGCGGATCGCCGCCGCATCGTTGTTTTCCAGCAGGTCAAGGCGGCCCTCGATCATGCCGGCGCGGACACACTGGCTATCGGAGGAGTACGCCAGTGCGATCTGGTCACGTGCCTGTTTGATGTTGGATTCGTGGATCGACTTCTCCGCCAGCTCGCAGTAGTAATGGGCGATGCTTTCACCCATGGCCTCACCGGAAATCTGCTCGTATTTCACGGCGTGGGCGATGGCCTGGCTCCAGTCGCGTTCGGACTGGTAGATTGAAATCAGCTGCTGCAGGGCTTT
This sequence comes from Arenimonas sp., assembly GCA_035562675.1. GTDB lineage: Bacteria > Pseudomonadota > Gammaproteobacteria > Xanthomonadales > Xanthomonadaceae > Arenimonas. Next base: position 388 of record DATMWF010000139.1, read on the forward strand.
GGGCGCATGCACGCCCATCTGCACCAGGTCATTGAACAGGGTTTCGGCGCGGTCCAACAGGCCGGCGCGCATGTAATCCTCTCCCAGTTCCAGGGCCGCGCGGGTTTTCTGCTCTTCACTCAGGCCGGTGCGCGCGACCAGGTTCTGGTGCAGGCGGATGGCGCGGTCGACCTCGCCGCGGCGGCGGAAAAGATGGCCGAGTGCGAACTGGGTTTCAACGGTTTCCTTGTCGACTTCGGCGATCTGCAGGAATATCTCCAAGGCCTTGTCCTGCTGTTCGTTCAGCAGGTAGTTCAGGCCCCGGAAATAGGTGTTGGACAGGCGCGATATCTTGGCGCCGCCCTTGATTTCGCCGCCGCGCCGTCCCATCAGGATGCCGGTAGCAAGCGCTGCCGGAATCAGCAGCAGCCACGCCGCATGCGTCATCATAAGCGCGGCTCGATCGTGGACGGCGGCGGTACGGCGCGTTTAGGGACCGGGTCAGGGCGACTCTTGAAAAGCAGGCTGACGCTGACCATCGCACCGCCGATGACGGTACCGGCCAGAAGACTCAGAATAAGGGCCAAGCCGACATGGGCCTGGTAATGGAAGAAAAACAGGTCGATATCGACCGTTTGCTGGTTGAGCGCGCCGATGATGATTCCGGCCAAAACGAACAACAGGGCAATGATGGCTTTGAGGGCGCGCATGACAGTCTCCGGATCGATAAGACAAGCTTAACCGAAATGACCGTATTAATTAACTGTCTGGCTGTATTACCGTCACGCTGTTGACGCGGTCACGCAGCTCTTTGCCGGGTTTGAAGTGCGGCACATGCTTGCCGCTCAGCTCAACCGACTCGCCGGTTTTCGGGTTGCGGCCAAGGCGCGCAGGCCGGTAATGCAGGGAAAAACTTCCGAAGCCACGGATTTCGATCCGGCTTCCGTCGGCAAGCGACGTACTCATCATTTCAAGTATGGTCTTCACAGCCAGGTCAACGTCATCCGCTTTCAGATGCGGCTGCTGCTTGGATAAGTACTCGATAAGCTCGGATTTTGTCATGACTTGATCACCTGGAAGTATTCGGCCCAGCTTGCGCTGGGCCGAATGTAACACGTCTATTACTCGCCTTTGCCCATCTGCTCGCGCAGCAAGGCACCCAGCTTGGTGGTACCGCTGGAAGCATCGGCTTTATTGACTTCAGCCAGCGTTTCCTGCAGCTCGGCTTCGTCTTTGGCGCGGATCGACAGTTGCATGACACGGCCTTTACGGTCGTTGCCGATGAACTTGGCTTCGATCTCATCGCCCACTTTCAGGTACTGGGTAGCGTCTTCGACACGTTCTTTGGCGATGTCGTTGGCCTTGATGTAGCCCTCGATGCCGCCTTCGATTTCGATGACGGCGCCTTTGGCGTCGACTTCCTTGACGATACCCTTCACGATCGCGCCTTTCTGGGTGCTGGCCGTGAACTGGCCCATCGGGTCCTGTTCCAGCTGCTTGACGCCCAGGGAGATGCGCTCGCGTTCCGGATCGACTGCCAGCACAACGGCTTCCAGCGTGTCGCCCTTCTTCAGGTTGCGCACGGCTTCTTCACCGGTCGTGTTCCAGGAGATGTCGGACAGGTGGATCAGGCCGTCGATGCCGCCGTCCAGGCCGATGAACACGCCGAAATCGGTGATCGACTTGATCTGGCCGGAGACTTTGTCACCTTTCTTGAAGATGGCTGCGAAAGCTTCCCATGGGTTGGGCACGCACTGCTTGATGCCCAGCGAGATGCGGCGGCGTTCGGCGTCGACGTCCAGAACCATCACTTCGACATCATCGCCCAGCTGCACGACTTTGCTCGGGTTGACGTTCTTGTTGGTCCAGTCCATTTCGGACACGTGCACCAGGCCTTCGACGCCCGGTTCGATCTCGACGAATGCGCCGTAATCGGTGACATTGGAGACCTTGCCGAATGCGCGGGTGTTGGCCGGATAGCGGCGCGCGATGTTTTCCCACGGATCTTCGCCCAGCTGTTTCAAGCCGAGGGAGACGCGGTTGCGTTCGCGGTCGTACTTCAGCACGCGGACCTGCAGTTCATCGCCGACATTGACCACTTCGGACGGGTGACGTACGCGCTTCCAGGCCATGTCGGTGATGTGCAGCAGGCCGTCGACGCCGCCAAGGTCCACGAATGCGCCGTAGTCGGTCAGGTTCTTGACCACGCCGGTGATGATGGTGCCTTCGGTCAGGCGCTCGAGCATCTGCTCGCGCTCGACGGTGTTTTCGCTTTCGACCACGGCGCGGCGGGAAACCACCACGTTGTTGCGTTTGCGGTCAAGCTTGATGATCTTGAATTCAAGCTCTTTGCCTTCCAGGTAACCCGGATCGCGCACAGGACGGACGTCGACCAGGGAACCCGGCAGGAACGCGCGCACTTCGCGGATATCGACGGTGAAACCGCCTTTTACTTTGCCGCTGATGCGTCCGGTGACGATTTCGCCGGCGTCCATCAGGGTTTCCAATTCGTCCCAGACCAGCGCTTTCTTCGCTTTGTCGCGGGAAAGAACCGTTTCACCAAAGCCGTTTTCAACCGATTCCAGCGCGACCTTGACGATATCGCCGACGGCGACTTCGAGTTCACCCTGTTCGTTGCGGAATTGATTGATGTCAATCACGCCTTCGGATTTAAGGCCGACGTTGACGACAACGACGTCCGCGCGGATTTCTTCGACGGTACCGGTGACGATGGCGCCCGCTTTCAGGTTGTTAAGTGATGTTTGGCTTTGCTCAAACAGTTCTGCAAATGATTCAGTCATGATAAATTCTCAAGTTGATAAACAGGCCGGTGATAACAAGACGGCCCACCTGTGATGTGCGGAATGCACGTGGAACAACCCGGCGGAAAACCGGGACCATTACCTACCGCAGGAATCCGAAAGCCCGCTCAACGGCGGTAATGCGGTGGCAGAGCGGAAAGAACCCGTTCAATCACCTGGGCGATGGGCATTGAAGTGGAATCGATGATGACGGCGTCATCAGCAGGCTTCAACGGGGCCACCGCACGGTTGGCATCACGCTCGTCACGAGCCACGATTTCGTGCAATAGGGTGTCGAGTTTAACAGAAACCCCTTTCTCCATCAACTGCTTATGGCGTCTTTGTGCACGCTCCATCGGGCTGGCGGTCAAAAAGAACTTGTACGGCGCACCGGGGAAAATCACCGTGCCCATATCCCGGCCGTCGGCGACCAGACCCGGCGGCGAACGGAAGCTGCGCTGCAGCTCAACCAACGCCTGGCGGACCAAGGGCTGGGCACCCAATGCGGAAGCCATGGAGCCGGCCAGTTCCGAACGGATTTCAGCGGTCGCATCTTTTCCGTTAACAATTATATTAGGTTCTTCATGGTCTTGCGTTATGAACTTAATGTCAGTTCTAGATGCGCAATCCGCCAATGCCTCCGGCTCGTCCAGGCCGATGCCTTCCCAAGAGGCTGCGATGCCCACGGCGCGGTACAGGGCGCCGGAATCGAGATAACCCCAACCCAGGGCCTGGGCGACCAAACGGCTGACCGTGCCTTTGCCGGCTCCCGCCGGCCCATCGATGCAGACCACGGGTACAGATTCAGCGCTCATCCAAACTCCAAGCCGAAGGCGTTAAGCCATTATTCAAGATTCATGCCCAGAGACTGGGCCAACGCCACAAATCCCGGGAACGATGTAGCTACATTAGCGCAGTCATGTATCGCTGTCACGCCATCGGCGCATTGCGCGGCCAC
>DATMWF010000140.1:0-3181 GCA_035562675.1 Arenimonas sp.
GCCGCCATCCTGACCAACCTGCAGCCGCACGACGTGCTGTTCATCGACGAGATCCACCGCCTGTCACCGGTCATCGAGGAAGTGCTGTATCCGGCCATGGAGGACTTCCAGATCGACATCATGATCGGCGAAGGCCCAGCCGCACGCTCCATCAAGCTCGACCTGCCGCCGTTCACCCTGATCGGCGCGACCACCCGCGCCGGCCTGCTGACCGGCCCGCTGCGCGACCGTTTTGGCATCGTGCAGCGCCTGGAGTTCTACTCGGTCGACGAACTGCGGCGCATCGTGCGCCGGTCGGCCACGATCCTCGGCATCGCCTGCGACGACCCGGGCGCCGAGGAGATCGCCAAGCGCTCGCGCGGCACGCCGCGCATCGCCAACCGCCTGCTGCGCCGCGTGCGCGATTACGCGCAGGTCAAGGGCGACGGCCGGATCAACCAGGACATGGCGGTCTCGGCCATGCAGATGCTGCAGGTCGATCCGGAGGGCTTCGACGAAGCCGACCGCCGCCTGCTGAAGATGATCATGGAGAATTTCGACGGCGGGCCGGTCGGCGTGGAATCGCTGGCTGCCGCGCTCAGCGAGGAACGCGGCACGCTCGAGGATGTGGTCGAGCCGTTCCTGATCCAGCAGGGCTACATCATGCGCACGGCCCGTGGCCGCATGGCTACCGCCAAGGCCTACCGCCATTTCGGGCTGGCCCAGCCGAAGGCCGGTAATGTGCAGGAGCTGCCCGAACCATGAGCGCCTTTGACTGGACGGTGCGTGTTTACTGGGAGGACACCGATGCCGGCGGCGTGGTCTACCATGCGCGCTATCTGCATTTCCTCGAGCGCGCGCGCACCGAATGGCTGCGCAGCTGCGGTTACGAACAGGGCCATATGAGCGAGAACATCGACATGGTTTTCGCTGTACGGAGCATGAATATCGAGTTCCTGAAACCGGCCAAGCTCGATGATCTGCTGACGGTTCGGATTACACTTTCAAAATGCCGGCGGGCCAGCTTCGTCGCCGAGCATGCACTCTGGCGCGATGGTGAGCTGCTGCTGACCGGCAGCGCGCAGATCGCCTGCCTGAGCGCCAGCGCGTTCAAGCCACGGGCAATACCCGAACCATTGCTGCAACTGATCCAAGACGGAGTGAGCGCATGATTTCATTGTTACCGCAGTTGGCCGTCGCCGCACAGGCCGTCCCCGTGGCCGCCGAGCCGACCGGCCTGAACTACCTGCAGCTGATCCTGCACGCCAGCCTGCCGGTGCAGATCGTGATGGTGCTGCTGGTGGCCGCTTCGGTGCTGAGCTGGTTCATCATCTTCGGCAAATCGAAGGCGTTCCGCTCGGCCACGCTGGAAGCCAACCGTTTCGAGGAACGCTTCTGGTCCGGCGCCGACCTCAACCAGCTGTACCGCGAAGCCACCGACCAGTCGCGCGAAGTGGCCGGTCTGGAAGCCATCTTCGAAGCCGGTTACCGTGAATTCCTGCGTCTGCGCCTGCAGCAGGTCGCCGTCGATGCCCGCACCCAGGTGGAGGGCGCCCAACGCGCGATGCGCGCCACGCTGGCGCGTGAAGTCGATGCCCTCGACCACAATCTCGAAATGCTGGCCAACGTCGGTTCGACCGCGCCATACGTCGGCCTGGTCGGCACGGTGTTCGGCATCATGGTGTCCTTCCATGGCCTGGCCAATAACAAGCAGGCCACCATCGCTTCGGTCGCGCCCGGCATCTCCGAGGCGCTGATCGCGACCGCGATGGGCCTGTTCGCCGCGATTCCGGCGGTCTGGGCCTACAACCGCTACTCGTCGCGGTCGGAGCGGATTTCCGTGCGCTATGAGAGTTTCGCCGAGGAATTCTCGTCCATCCTGCAGCGCCAGACCAGCCCCGACAAGCACTGAGGCCTGATGCCATGAGCGCCGCCACGTTTTCCCGCCGCCACAGGAAGCGCAAGCTGAAAGCCGAGATCAACGTCGTGCCGTACATCGACGTGATGCTGGTGCTGCTGATCATCTTCATGGTGACCGCGCCGTTGCTCAACCTCGGCGTGGACATCGACCTGCCGAAATCCGATGCCAGATCCATCGAGCAGAAAAAAGAGCCGATCGTGGTCGAAGTCGACGGCGCCGGCAATTACAGCCTGAAGATGCAGGACCTGCCGAAGCAGCGCGTCGATGCCGCGATGCTGGCCGCCAAGGTGTCGGCGTTCGTGAAAACCAACCCGGATACCGCGGTGTTCGTCGCCGGCGACCGTAAAGCCAGCTACGACACCGTCTATCAGGCCATGGTCTTGCTGCAGCAAGCCGGCGTCGAGCGGGTCGGCTTGATGAGCAACGCTGCCGATTGAGGCTCATGGCGCGGAAGAACTCCACCCAATGGCAAGCGCTGCTGTTCGCTATCGGACTGCATGCGGCGTTCATACTGGTGGTCTATCTGGCCTCGGTCTGGGTGTTCATCCCCGAAGACAGGCCAAGCACCGGCGAACCCGTGCAGGCTACGCTGTCGTTTTCGGCCGATGACATCGCCAAGGCCAGGAAATCCATCCGCAAGGCGGAACTCGACGCCAAGGCCCCCGAGGCGGCGCCGCAGCCATTGCCATCACCTAGGCCGCAGACGTCCGAGCAGGAACTGCAGGATACGGCGCAGGCCTGGATCGACGACCCGCAGCAGGAGGTCCAGGAGGCGGTGAATAAAAACGCGCCGCTGCCCAGTGATGAAACCCGGGAGCAGGAGCTCAAGCAGAAGCAGGGTCAGGTCGAACTGACCGAAGACATCAAAAAGGACGTTGCCGAGGAAAACCGGCAGCGCCTGAAAGCCCAGATCGAGGCGGTGAAGAAAGCCCGTGCCGAGGCGGCGCGGCAGGCGCAGTTGGAGGAACAACGCCTGGATGAACTGGCCGGCAGCACCGGAAACAAAGCCCCAAACAAAACGCCAGCTGAACCGCCGGCCGGCCAGCGCGGCGCCGACGACGCCCTGCGCAGCAAGTACAAATCGGCCCTGAACGCGACCGCCCGTTCGAACTGGAATACCGTGCAGATCCCCGAGCAGACCCGATGCCAGGTGGAATTCACCCAGATCCGGGGCGGCGAAGTCATCGACGTGCGCTTTCTGGCCTGCCCGTTGGATGCCTCCGGACGTGAATCGGTGGAGCGCGCCCTGTACAAATCGCCGATGCCGTTCGCTGGCTTTGA
>DATMWF010000141.1:0-3892 GCA_035562675.1 Arenimonas sp.
CGGGCGTGCACCAGCTGTTCGGCCACGGCGTCGCAGCGCTGCGAGAACACGCCGTCCAGCGAGCGCCGGGCGGCGCGGGCGGCGGTTTCGGACTGCGCCGAAATCAGGTCGGCGACCGCTTCGGCCTGCGCCAGGTCGAGCTTGTCGTTGAGAAAGGCGCGTTCGGTGAATTCGCCCGGCCGGGCGTCACGCGCGCCCAGGCGCCGGCATTCGCGCAGGATGGCATTGAGCAGGGCCGGGTTGCCGTGCGCCTGCAGTTCCAGCACATCCTCGCCGGTGTACGACTGCGGGCCTTGGAAATACAGCACCACAGCGTCATCCAGCACCTCGCCGCCGGCATCGCGCAGGTACGCATGCAGGGCATGGCGCGCTTTCAGGTGCTGTCCGGCCAGGGTTTCCCCGATGGCTTTGGCCAATGGCCCGGATACCCGCACGATGCCGACGCCGGCCGAGCCGAATGCGGTGGCCAGCGCCGCGATGGTATCAACGGATTCCGTCAGCGCGCCGGCATTCATCAGGCATGCGTGTGGCTATGCGCGAATTTCTTGGTCATGTAATACTGCTGCGCCAGGCCGAGCAGGCCGTTGGTCACCCAGTACAGCACCAGGCCGGACGGGAAGAACGCCATCATCACGCCGAAAATCAGCGGCATGAAGGTCATCATCTTCTTCTGCATCGGATCCATACCCGGGGTCGGGGTCAGCTTCTGGGTCAGGAACATCACCGCCAGGTTGATCACCGGCAGGATGAAATACGGATCGGCGGCGGTCAGGTTCTGGATCCAGCCGATCCATTCGGCCTGGCGCAGCTCGACGCTTTCCACCAGCACCCAGTACAGCGCCAGGAAAATCGGGATCGGGATCAGCATCGGCAGGCAGCCGGCGGCCGGATTGATCTTCTCTTTCTTGTACAGCTCCATCTGCGCCATAGCGAACTTCTGGCGGTCGTCGCCGTAACGTTCCTTCAGCGCCTCGATGCGCGGCTGGATGGCGCGCATCTTGGCCATGCTCTGGTATTGCTTGGCCGACAGCGGGAACAGCAGGGCTTTGAGCACCACCACGATGGCGATGATGGCCCAGCCCCAGTTGCCGAGCAGGTCGTGCAGCTTGGACAGCAGCCAGAACAGCGGCTGCGACAGGAACGCGAAGATGCCGTAATCCACGCTCAGGTCAAGCGTGGGGTGCACGCTGTTCATGGCTTTCTGCGCTTTCGGGCCGATCCACAGCCGGTCTTCGCGGCTGATCCGGGCGCCGGGCGCCAGCACGCTTTCGTTGGACACGCCGCGGATGATGTAGAACGGCCGCGCCGGGTCGCCCTCTTTGGCGAGGCTGTAGGTCTGCGTGTCGCCTTTGCCGGGCAGCCAGACCGTCACGAAGTGGTGCTGCAGCATGCCGAACCAGCCGTCTGCGACGGCTTTGTTCGGGCTCTGCAAGACGCCGTCGCCGTCGGTGTAATCGGTGAATTTGATTTTTTCGAATTTATCGGCCGGGCTGTACCAAGCCGAACCGACGAAGCTGAAGGAGTCCGGGTTGGTCAGGCCGGCGGTTTTCGACGGCGGCGGCGGCGCGATGCGCTTCAGCTGCTCGTAGGCGAAACCCGACCACGGCGCGGTGCCGTCATTCTGCAGTTCCTGCACCTGCCTGACGGTGAAGCTGCCACGGGTCAGCACCAGGGTCTTGGTCAGCCGCACGCCGCTGGCGGCGTCGGTCCAGACGAACGGTACCGCGATGCTGTCCTGGCCGTCGGCCAAGGCGTAGGCGCTTTTGCCGTCCGCGGTCTGGAACAGCGCTTCATGGGTCGGCGCGTTCTGGCCGCTTTTGGTCAGCCAGCCCGACTGCGCCACGAAGAAATCGGCGGGTGCGGTATCCAGCAACAGCACGTTGGCGCTGCCGGCTTTCTTCTCAAGCGGATAAGTCAGCAGCTCGGCGCGCACGATGCTGGCGCCCTTGAGGTCGACGGTCAGCCGGTAGATGTCGGTGACGATCTCGACGGTCTGCGAAGACAGCCCGACGCCGGCCGGCATCGCGGCGTTGACCGGTGCGGCGGCCGTGTCAGGCAGGGCCGGCAGCGAGGAGCCGCCGGTCTGCGGCAAGGCCTGGGCATTGACCGCGGTGGTGGCCGGCGCCGGTGCCGGCGCGGCGGGTGACTGCCATTGCTGAAACAGTAAAAACGCCACGGCGAGCCAGGCGATCAGCAAAAACGTGCGGGTTTGGTTCATTGGATGGTCTTTATCAACAGGAGGCCGAGGCAAGACGCCAATTTTACTGTGTTTACGGCGTTTGCGCGTGTTTTATTCGGCGGGCGGCGGGGAAACCCGCGAGAGCAGATGTTCCAGTTCGGCGCGGAGCTCGCGCGGCGAGGCGGTTTTGGCCTTGGCCTGGGCGACCAGCACGAAATCCCCAGCGGCCAATGCGCCATGCTGACGGAAGGTTTCGCGGCAGATCCGCTTGATGCGGTTGCGGGTCACGGACAACGGCGCCATCTTCTTCGGAACCGCCATGCCAAGACGCGGTGTGGCACCGGGAGCGGCCAGAAAATACAGGCGAAAAAAAGCGCCCGATCGTTTCAGGCCGTTTTTGAACACGGCTTGAAACTCAGGCGCTGCACGCAGGCGTGCTGCTTTCGGATGGATCTTCGGCGATGGTTCAGCCATTGCCAGACATCAGCCCGGAGGCTGACGCGGGGTTAGACGCAAAGACGCGAGCGGCCTTTGGCGCGGCGGCGGGCCAGGATCTTGCGGCCGTCAGCGGTTTTCATGCGGCTGCGGAAACCGTGGTCACGTTTGCGTTTCAGGTTGCTTGGCTGGTAAGTACGTTTGGTTGCCATGATGGCACCTCAAAAAAGTAGGGGTGTAGTGAACCGGGGATTATAGCGGACTTCGGCTGCCTGCGTCAAGTGAGAAACGGCTTGGCAGAACAGGCGACAACACGCTAGACTTGTCAATCCGGTCAAGTTATCCACAGAAGATTTAACGCAACATGAATGTCTGGTCCCACTGTTTACAGCGCTTAGAGCAGGAATTTCCGGCTGATGACGTGCTTTCCTGGCTCAAGCCGCTGCAAGCCAGCCAGAACGGGGACGAGCTGCACCTGTATGCGCCGAATGCCTTTGTCGTGGAGCATGTCCAGGAACACTACCTGCCGCGCATCCAGGAGCTGGCCAAGCACTTCGCCGACGGGCCGCTGGCGGTCACCCTGCGGGTCGGATCCAGCCAAAAGGCCGCACCGGCCGCCAAACCGGCGGCCACCGCCAAAAAACCGGCGTCAGCCGATTTCGCCGGCAACGTCGATCCGCACTACACCTTCGATAATTTCGTGGTCGGCAAATGCAACCAGCTTGGCCATGCCGCCGCCCTGCAGGTCGCCAAAAACCCCGGAAAAGCCTATAACCCGCTGCTCCTGTACGGAAGCACCGGCCTGGGCAAGACCCACCTGATGTACGCGGCCGGCAATTACATGCGCAGCCATAACCCCGGCATGCGCGTGCTGTACATGCGTTCCGAGCAGTTCCTGAACACCATGATGCGGGCCATGGCCAGCAAGAGCATGGACCAGTTCAAAAACCAGTTCAAACAGGTCGATGCGCTGTTGATCGACGACATCCAGTTTTTCGCCGGGAAAAACACCACCCAGGAGGAGTTCTTCCATACTTTCAACACCTTGGTGGACGGCAAGCAGCAGATCATCATGACCTGCGACCGGTTTCCGCGCGAAGTGGAGAACCTGGAACCGCGGCTCAAGTCGCGCCTGGGCTGGGGCCTGTCCGCCGTGCTGGAACCGCCCGACGACGAAACCCGGGCCACCATCCTCATCGACAAGGCGCAGCGGCGCGGCATCGACCTGCCGGCCGATGTCGCCTGGCAGATCGCCAAACGGCTGCATTCCAGCGTCCG
>DATMWF010000142.1:0-7502 GCA_035562675.1 Arenimonas sp.
CCGCCGCCCTGCTGCATCTGCTTGATGAAATAGAAAGCGATGCCGAAGAACAGCACATACGGGAGGATGTTCAGCACGATCGCCCAGAACGGCGGACCGGCGGGCGGTTTCTGCTGCAGGATTTCGACTTTGCGCTCGACCAGCACATTGACCAGGTCGCGGTCATAAGGACCCCAGGTCTGGCCGACACTGCCGTCGGCGCGGGTGTATTTAAGTTCGGTGCGCGCGCTGGAACTGTCCTGGGTGAATTCGACCTTGCTGACCGTTCCGTCATCGACCTCATCCAGGAACTTCGAATAGGCCACTTCCTGCGTGGTCTTGCCCATGTCCGGCGCAAAGGTCTGCACCACCGTCATCAGCAGGAAGCCGACGACTACGAAGACAATGACATTTTTCACCAGATCATTCATATATTTTTTCCCTTAACGTTTGCCGGTGGCCAACGCATAAACCTCATTCGAACGGCGCCTGGAGGCTGCCGGTTTGCGGATCACCAACTTCTGGTAACGCGGACGAAGATCTTTGATATACGCATCGAAACCTTCGCCATGGAACAGCTTGATCAGGAAACTGCCGCCTTTCTTCAAGTGCGCATCCGCGAAATCGCGCGCCAGCTCCGAAAGATACATCGCCCTTGCCTGATCCACTGTGTCCACTCCTGACATATTGGGGGCCATGTCGGATAAAACAAGGTCAACCGGCTCGTCGCCCACCAAACGCTCCAGCTCAGACAATACAGCGTCCTCTCTGAAGTCCCCGTGAATGAAATCGACGCCGGCGATCGGCGGCATCTCCAGGATATCCAAGGCCAGCACCCGACCCTTGTCGCCCATGGCCTTGCGCGCCATCTGCGACCAGCTGCCTGGCGCGGCGCCGAGATCGACGATGGTCATGCCCGGCCGGATCAGGCGGTCGCGCTCCAGCAGTTCTTCCAGTTTATAGGCGGCACGCGAACGCAGACCCTCAGCCTGGGCCTTTTTGACGAAAGGATCGGAGAAATGCTCTTTCAGCCACAATTGGCTGCTTTTGCTGCGGGTAGCCATAGGGGATTAGGGTTTGGACAGAAGTTCATGATACCCTTTTATACTGTATAAATCTTGGGCCATAGGTCATGTCAACGTCACTCAGCAATCCCCAGAAGCGTTATTTGCGCGGTTTAGCGCATGATTTGAAACCGATCATCATGGTCGGCGCCAAGGGCCCCACCGATACATTGATCGCGGAACTGGACAGCGCCTTGGAACGCCATGAGCTGATCAAGGTGAAATTCGCCGCCGAAGACCGCGAAACCCGCGATACCTGGATTGACCAATTGATTGAGAAATCCGGCGCCAGCCTGATCAGCCGCATCGGCAATGTGGCCATCGTGTTCCGCCGCAGTAAAGATAAAGCATTGATTATCCTGCCTAAAGCGTAAATGCATATCTCGCTGGAAAACCCGGACTACCGCTATATCTGCCGGGGGGTCAGCCCGGCGGGGGTTTTGGTGAACAACCTGGCGCTGCGCGCCAGTTTCATTCTGGCGCCTAATCAGCTGCTGGAAAACTGGGCCTTGCGCGACATGTCCAGGCTGGAAGCCGAACATTGGCATCCGGTGATTGCGCTACAACCCAGCCTGTTCATCCTTGGCACCGGCGAAACCCAGATCTTCCCTGAACCGAAGCACCTTGCCTTTTTCCTGCAGCAGGGCATCGGTTTCGAGGTGATGAACAACGCGGCCGCCGCACGCACCTTCAACATCCTGGCCAACGAAGGCCGCAATGTGGTTGCGGGGTTCGTAGTGGCTTAATGCTCCGACGCCCCGCTCGCGCCATGACCGGTCTGCGAACGGATGAACTGCGAAAGGAAGCGCGCGCGCTCCATGTCACCGGAAGCGGATTTATCGGTGATTGAAAACAGCCAGATGCCGAGGAACGCCGCGCTCATCGAGAACAGCGCCGGGTATTCATAAGGGAATATCGCCTGCGGGTTGCCGAGCACCTGCACCCATACCGTCGGGCCGAGGATCATCAAGGTCACCGCGGTGATCAAGCCCAGCGAACCGCCGACCAAGGCGCCGCGGGTGGTCAGCCTGCTCCAGTACATGCTCAGGAACAGCACGGGGAAATTGCAGCTGGCTGCGATGGAAAACGCCAGCCCGACCATGAACGCGATGTTCTGCTTCTCGAACAGGATGCCAAGCCCGATGGCCAGCACGCCGAGCAGCACCGTAGTGATCCGCGACACGCGCAGTTCATCCTTCTCATCGGCCTTGCCCTGCTTGAACACGCTGGCGTACAGGTCGTGCGAAACCGCCGATGCGCCGGATAAGGTCAGCCCGGACACCACCGCCAGGATGGTGGCGAAGGCGACCGCCGAAATGAAGCCCAGGAACAGGCTGCCGCCCACGGCGTTGGACAGATGGACCGCCGCCATGTTGTTGCCGCCGAGCAGGTCGCCGGCGGCGTCCTTGAACACCGGATTGGTGCTGACCAGGACGATGGCGCCGAAGCCGATGATGAAGGTCAGGATATAGAAATACCCGATGAAGCCGGTGGCGTAGAACACGCTCTTGCGCGCCTCTTTGGCATCACTGACGGTGAAGAAGCGCATCAGGATATGCGGCAGGCCGGCGGTGCCGAACATCAGCGCCAGCCCCAGAGAAATAGCCGAAACCGGATCCTTGACCAACCCGCCCGGGCTCATGATCGCCTCGCCTTTCGGGTGCACGGCAATCGCCTCGGCGAACAGCCGGTTGATGTCGAAATGCACATGTTTAAGAACCATCAGCGCCATGAAGCTGGCGCCGGACAGCAACAGCACGGCCTTGATGATCTGTACCCAGGTCGTGGCCAGCATGCCGCCGAACAGCACATACAGCACCATCAGGATGCCGACCAGGATCACCGCCACATGGTAATCGAGACCGAACAGCAATTGGATCAGCTTGCCCGCGCCGACCATCTGGGCGATTAGATACAGCGCCACCACCACCAGCGTGCCGCAGGCGGACAGGCTGCGGATCTCCATCTGTTTGAGACGGAACGACGCGACATCGGCGAAAGTGTACCTGCCGAGGTTGCGCAAGCGCTCGGCGATCAGGAACAGGATGATCGGCCAACCGACCAGGAAGCCGATCGAGTAGATCAGGCCATCGTAGCCGGAGCTGAACACCAGCGCGGAAATGCCGAGGAATGACGCCGCCGACATGTAGTCGCCGGCGATGGCCAGGCCGTTCTGGAATCCGGTGATCCTGCCGCCGGCGGCATAGTGGTTGGCCACCGAGGTATTGCGTTTGGAGGCCCAGTAGGTGATCGCCAAGGTCGCGATGACGAAACCGAGGAACATCAGTATCGCCGGCAGGTTCTGCGGCTGGCGCTGCACATCGCCGGCCAAGGCTTCAGCGGCGATTGATCCGGAAGATGACAAAAGTGCGGTAAAAAACAGCAGGACCCGGCCCATCAGCGGCCGGCCTCGTCCATGATTTCACCGTTCAGCCGGTCAAACTCCGAGTTGGCGCGCCGCACATACACGCCGGTCAGCACGAACGCGGAAACAATCAGGCCGATGCCGACCGGGATGCCCCAGGTCATCGGCGAACCGGCGCTGATCGGCGTGCCGAGCAGACCGGGCTTGAAGGCGATGACCAGGATGAATGCCAGATACAGGCCCAGCATGGTAATCGACAGCACCCAGGCCAGCCGCTCGCGCTTTCGCACCAGTTCGTGGAATTTCGGGTTGGCGTGGATTAGCGCGTGGATCGGGTCGAACATGTGGCGTCCTTTTTCCCGGATGAAGCAGGATTAGATGTCGAACGTATCGCCGTAGTGCGGAATCAAGGCTTCGACGTCAAAGCGCGTCTTCAAGGCCACCGCCAAGGAGCTGCGGGCGTCGTCCTCGCCGTGCACCAAAGCCACGCGCGGATGCCCTTCCAGCGCCGCGTACCATTCCAGCAGGCCGGCCTGGTCGGTGTGCGCCGACAGGCCGCCGATGGTATGCCTTTTGGCTTTGATCCGGATCAGTTCGCCGAACAGCTTGATTTCCGGAATGCCGTCCACCAACAGGCGGCCCAGCGTGCCGACCGACTGGTAGCCGACGAACAGGACATGGTGCTTGGGGCTGCCCAAATGCCGCAGCAGATGATGGCGGATCCGGCCGCCGTTGCACATGCCGGAGCCGGCGATGATGATGGAGCCGCTCGGGTGTTCGTTGATGGCTTTGGACTCCTCGACGTCCGAGGTGTATTTCAGGTTCGGCAGATGGAACGGATGCATGCTGCTGTGGAACAGGGCCTTGGCTTCGGCATCGAACAGTTCCTGATGCCGGTCGTAGATGCCGACCACCTTATTGGCCATCGGGCTATCGAGGAATATCCGCCATTTCGACAGTCCCCAGTCATCCCAGTGCTTGGCGAACCAGTACAGCAGTTCCTGGCTGCGGCCCACGGCGAATGCCGGAATCAGGATATTGCCGCCGGCCTGCCAGGCGGTCTCGAAGATCTCGCCCATTTCCTGTACGGTGGCCATGCGGTCACGGTGCAGACGACCGCCGTAGGTGGATTCCAGCAGCACCAGATCGGCCGCGCTGAACGGATCGGGATCGCTCAGGATCGGCGTGCCTTTCGGGCCGACGTCACCGGAAAACACCAAGGTCCGGGTTTCCCCGTTTTCCTGCGCCTGGATCCGCACGCTGGTCGAACCGAGGATGTGGCCTGCTTCGTTCAGGGTGACGGTGATGCCCGGAAATATCTGCCTTTGCTCACGGTATGCCATGCCTTCCAGGAGCCGGACCACGTCACCTGCATCCCTGCGGGTGAACAGCGGCTTATGGTTGCTGTGCCCGTCCTTGTGGAAGCGGTTGCGGCGCTCGGCGTCCATCTCGGCCAGGGAGGCGGCATCCTCAAGCATCACCGGCACCAGATCGGTGGATGCGTCATGGGTGTAGATGGGCCCCTTGTAGCCGCTCTGGACCAATACCGGCAAGCGGCCGCAGTGGTCGATATGCGCATGGCTGAGTATCACGGCATCGATGCTTTTCACATCGAAATCGAACGGGAGTGCGTTTTTCGCCTCCTCCGTCCGGCTTCCCTGTATCATGCCGCAGTCGAGCAACAGCCGTTTGCCCGCCGCCTCGACCAGGTGGCACGATCCGGTGACGGCGCCCGCCGCACCGAAAACGGTTACTTTCATCGTGAAACTCCGTTATGTTTTCAACATACTAGCAAAAAAGCCGGCCGGTGCATTTTTCGCGTTTTTTTAACAGCGCTCTGCCGGGCGCGCGTATAATGACACGCCAAAACCAGGGATCGCCTATGACCGCCATGATGAAAGCCTTAGTGAAACGCCATGCTGAAAAAGGCATCTGGATGGAACGGGTGCCGGTGCCCAGCCCTGGACCGAACGAGGTCCTGATCAAGCTTGAGAAAACAGCCATCTGCGGTACCGACCTGCATATCTATAAATGGGATGAATGGAGCCAACGCACCATCACGCCGGGTCTGGTCATCGGCCATGAATTCGTCGGACGCATCGCCGAAATCGGCCCCGGCGTCAGCGGCTATGCACTCGGCGACCGCGTGTCGGCCGAGGGCCATATCGTCTGCGGACACTGCCGTAACTGCCGCGGCGGCCGCCAGCACCTCTGTCCCAACACGGTCGGCATCGGCGTCAACCGCAACGGCGCGTTCGCCGAATACATCGTCATGCCAGCCTCGAACCTGTGGCCGATCCCGGACCAGATCCCCAGCGAATTGGCCGCATTCTTCGACCCGTACGGCAACGCAGCGCACTGCGCGCTGGAGTTCGACGTGATCGGCGAAGACGTGCTGATCACCGGCGCCGGTCCGATCGGCATCATCGCCGCGGGCATCTGCAAGCACATCGGCGCACGCAACGTGGTGGTCACCGACGTCAACGATTACCGCCTGAAGCTGGCCGCCGACATGGGTGCCACCCGCGTGGTCAATGTCTCCAAACAGAGCCTGAAGGACGTGATGGCCGAGCTGCACATGGAAGGCTTCGACGTCGGACTGGAAATGAGCGGCGTGCCGCACGCTTTCAACGACATGCTGGACTGCATGTACCACGGCGGCAAGGTGGCCTTGCTCGGCATCCTGCCGAAGGGCGCCGGCGTGGACTGGGACCGGATCATCTTCAAGGGCCTGACCGTGCAGGGCATCTACGGACGCAAGATGTACGAGACCTGGTACAAGATGACGCAGATGGTGCTGACCGGCTTCCCGCTGCAGAAAGTGCTGACCCACCAGGTGCACATCGATGATTTCCAGAAAGGCTTCGACCTGATGGAGGCCGGTGTCTGCGGAAAAGTCGTCTGCTCCTGGTGAGGCGGCGCCTTCGGACATGAAAAAAGGACGCCGAGGCGTCCTTTTTCCGTTACGGCGGAGTTGGATCAGCCGCCCAGCTTGAAACTGAAGACGACGGCGTCGGAGGCGCGCGGACCTTCGAGATTCGTGTCGTAGTAGTTCAGGCCAAACTCGACCGGACCGATGGTTTTGCTGATGCCAACATTCCAGTCATTGAAGTCGCCATCAGTGAAGTAGCTGCGTCCGAAGCTGGCGTTCAGGCTGTAATCATTACCCAAATCCCAGCTGTTGCCGAGCGAGACATAGGTCGCATCTTCTCCGGAATTTACATAGTCATTGGTATATCCGACGGTCAGGGTGGCGATGTCGGTCATGGCGAATTTGGCAATCATCTCGTTGTAATCGATGCTGCCGTAATCGTCACCGGTTCCGATGTAGCTGTAGCGGGTCAGCATCAGGTCGATGTTAAATTTCTCGCCCAGATCAGCCGCGTAGCCGACATAAGCGTCGATTTCGAACTCAGGACCCTGGAATTCATTAAAATCGACGTTCGAGCCCCAGGCTCCAACATAGAAGCCACTGTCGCCGAAAGCATAATCCAATCCACCCTGCATGGCGATATCACCATTAGTCTGCGAAATACCACGGAAGACGTAGTCCGTCACGATGCCGGCATTACCGCTGAAATTCGATTCTTCTTCCGCAGCGGCTTCCTGCGCGAAAGACACAGTCGGGGCTAACAAGAGAGCGGCCAAAATAGCGGCTTTCAAATTGTTTTGCATTGCAATTCTCCAAAATAGTTTGATGACAAGGCATTCAAGGCCTTACGCACACCGGTCTGAGACTGGATAGCTGACACCAATATTAACGGTTTTTTAGCAATTTGAACAGCTTGTACCGTTATTTTCAACAAAATACGTATGATGTGCATTATTAACCATCAAGTATAAATCGGGGCTGATAGAATATTTTATATAAAATTCAATACTTTAAATAATAAAATGCTAAATTAGATGCTAATATAGCCGATACCATTTCGAGGGAACATACATGACCAAATCCGCCATTTTGGACTACCAAGCTGAGCTTCAATCCATTGAAGGCCAGGGATTGCTTAAGAAAGAGCGCGTGATTACCGGCCCGCAGTCCGCCGAGATACTGCTGGAAGACGGCCGCACGGTGCTGAATTTCTGCGCGAACA
>DATMWF010000143.1:0-9491 GCA_035562675.1 Arenimonas sp.
ATGGCGATGGCGAGCGGGCGTAGGTTCATGCAGGGTCCTTGTGGAATCAATGGTGGGCCAGTAAGCGGAGCTGTTCGGCCTGGCTGTTGCCGAGATAAAGGTGGATGCCCTTGCGGACCAGGTACAGCAGCGGAATCAGGGCGACGGCGGCCAGCATCTTATACCCGTAATTGAGCGTCGCCACGGCCAGAAACAAATCATACCCCCATTTCTGCGGTCCGAGCACGAAAGCGACGTAAATGACCACGAAGCTGTCGACCAGCTGGGACACGGCTGTGGAGCCGGTGGCGCGCAGCCAGACGAAGCGCGAGCCGGTCTTCCTGCGGATCGCCGAGAACACCGACACGTCGATCAGCTGGCCGAGCAGAAAGGCGATGACCGAACCCCAGATGGTCCACAGGCCCTGTCCGAAAATGGCCGCGAAGGCTTTCTGCAGGTCCGGTACGCCCTGGTCCTGGTTGGCGGTGACCCACCAGCTGGCAGGCGCCAGGTGGATGGCGGCGAATGCGAACAGAAATCCGTAAAGGATCAGGGCCACCGCCGTGTAGCTGATGAACCGCACGCCGCGTTCGCCGTAGTATTCATTGACGATGTCGGTCATCACGAACACGATCGGCCAGAGCAGGGTGCCGGCGGTGAAGTTCAGCGAGCCGGTCTGCCCGAACAGGTTCCATTCGAACGGCTGGATGCCGAGCGTGGCTTCCAGCGCAAAAATCTTGACCCCGATGAATTCGGCCAGAACCGTGTTGACGCAGAAGAACGCGGCGAGGAATACGAACAGGCGCTGCGGTTTTTCCAGCTGCATCGCGCTTATTTCTTCAGGCTGAAGGGAATTCTATCCGGCGCCACGGCGCCGCCGGAAATGATGAAGGACATCGCCTGGTCGGCGGTCCAGTCGGTGGGGATCAGCTGGCTGACCGGCACGATCTCCAGATAGCCCGAGGTCGGATTCGGTGTGGTCGGCACGTATACGGCCGCCAGCTCTTCGCCGGTGTGTTCGTCCTGCAGGATGCGGGTGACGAAACCGACCGATTTCATGTTTTCATGCGGGAAGTTGATCAGCACCACGCGCTGCGTTCCGTCCGGCTTGGTCTGAAGCATGTCGAGCAGCTTGCGGGCGCTGCCGTACACGGTGTTGGCGAGCGGCACCTTGCTGATCAGCGCCTCGATCCAGATCAGCAGGCGCTGGCCGATCACGCGCCGGGTCATGAAGCCGATGGCCAGGATGAAAGCGACGGTCACCGCGACGCCGATGGCGATTTTCACCCAGTCCTGCGCCAGCCAGGCGAACATCATCGGATAGGCCTGCGCCAGGTGCTCGGTCAACGGTTCGATGACCGGTTGGCTGATGTCCGAAAGCAGCCCGAACACGAATTTGAAAACGATGAAAACCAGCCAGATCGGCGCCAAGGTCAGCAAGCCGGTGAGGAAATACGCCTGAAGTCTGTTCATGCAGACAGTATATAGACGATCAGTTCAGCAGTGTGGCCATTTTGCGCCGGTAGCTGCGGACCAGATCGTCGTCTTCAATGGTGCTGAACGCTTCGATCAACAGCTTCTTCGGAAGTCCGTCCTGATGGTTCCGGTGTGTACGCAGCAGGGTCAGTAGATGCTCCAGCCCTTGCTCGGGCCGGCCGTGCACAAGGCATTGCAAGGCCAGCAGGCGGCGCGCTTCGATGTCGTCCGGATCGGCGGCCAAGGCAGCCTCCAGGACTTCCATGGCCGGCGCGTCAGCGGCCTGCTGGGCCAGGTCGATGCGGGCCCGCGCTTTGCCGATGCGCTCGTCCATGGCCAGGTTGGCGGGCAGGGCGTCGAACATTTCCAAAGCTTCCGGATACGCCTGCGTGGCGACCAGCGCCAAGGCCAGTGCCAGTTTCAGGGTGTCGTCGGCCGGTGCTTCCAGCACCGCATGGCGCAGGCGCACCACTTCCTGATGCGGATCGGGCGGCGCGGACTCAGCCGTTTCCGCTTCCGGCACGGCGTCCGCCGCCGGTACGATCTGGTAGTGGCTGAGGAACTCCTTGAGCTGCGTTTCGGACAACGCACCCGGAATCAGGTCGACGATCTTGCCCTCCTTCATCAGCACCATGGTCGGAATCGACTTGATCTGGAAGTAGGCCGCCAGCTGCTGCTCCTTGTCGACGTCGACCTTGGCCAGCAGGAACGCGCCCTTGTATTCGGCGGCGAGTTTTTCCAGGATGGGGCCGACCTGTTTGCAGGGTCCGCACCATTCGGCCCAGAAGTCGATAAGCACCGGGGTCTGCTTAGACGCGTTAATCACGTCCTGTTCAAAGCCGGCTAAGTTGGCATCAATCACAAACGCGTTCATGGCGTATCTCGGAAGGGGTGGGCTTTATGCTATCTGTGGCAGCAAGTTGGCCATTTCAAGGGCCGTCATCGCCGAATCCCAGCCTTTGTTGCCGGATTTGCCACCGGCCCGTGAAATCGCCTGTTCGGTATTTTCGGTAGTGACCACGCCGAAGATGACCGGCAGACCGGTCTGCAGGCCGGCGCTGGCGATGCCTTTGGCGGCTTCGCTGCAGACGTAATCGTAGTGCGTGGTTTCACCGCGGATGACCGCGCCGAGACAGATCACCGCTTGGTACCTGCCGGATTTGGCCAGCTGCAGGGCGGTCAGCGGCAGTTCGAACGCGCCCGGAACCCAGACGATGTCGATGTTCGCATCGGCGGTCCCGTGCCGCAGCAGGCAGTCCTTGGCGCCGCCCAGCAGGCGATCGGTGATGAAATCGTTGAAGCGCGCTACGACGATGGCGATTTTCAGCGCGCTGCCGTCCAGGGAACCGGAATAGATCATGACATGCTCTCGATGGGAGGGGGTAAATCGATGGTGTGGCCGAATTTGCGGTTCTTGGTCATCAGGTAATGGTGATTGACGCTGTTGGCGGGGATCGACAGGGCTGTGCGCTTGATGCAGCCCGGGCAGATGGATTGGATCGCCTCCAGCTTATCGGGATTGTTGGTCAGCAGGCGCATATCCTGGATGTTGAAGTGGTTCAGGATCTGGATGGCCATGGTGTAATCGCGCATGTCGGCGGCGAAGCCCAGCTTGAGGTTGGCTTCCACGGTATCCAGGCCCTGGTCCTGCAGTTGATAGGCTTTGATCTTGTTGAACAGACCGATGCCGCGGCCTTCCTGGCGCAGGTAGATGACGATGCCGGAGCCGGCCTGCTCGATCTGTGCGATGGCCTGGTGCAGCTGGCTGCCGCAATCGCAGCGTTTGGAGCCCAGCACGTCGCCGGTGAAGCATTCGGAGTGGATGCGCACCAGGGTGCCAGGCTGTTGCAGCTGTTCCAACGGGCCCTTGACCATCGCCATGTGTTCTTCGCCGAGCAGTTCGGAGCGGAATACGTAGAAGCTGAAGTCACCGGCATCGGTCGGCATCGGCGCGGATTCGACCGCTGAAATCAGGTTCTCGGTGCGCTTGCGGTAGGCCAGCAGGTCGGCGATGGAGATGATCTTCAGGCCGTGTTCGGCGGCGAAGACCTCCAGGTCCGGCAGACGCGCCATCTCTCCGTCGTCCTTGATGATTTCGCAGATCACGCCGGCCGGCTGGAAACCGGCCAAGCGCGCCAGATCCACGGCCGCCTCGGTATGGCCCTGGCGTTTGAACACACCGCCGTCTTCGGCGATCAGCGGAAAGATATGGCCGGGCCGGTTGAAGGCTTCGGCACCGATGGCCGGATTGGCCAACAGTTGCAGGCACAGGGCGCGGTCGCTGGCGGAAATGCCGGTGCTGGCGTTTTCGCGGGCGTCGACCGACACCGTGAACGCGGTGCGCATGGATTCGGTGTTGCGGGCGACCTGCAGGTCAAGGTCGAGATGCCGGGCCCGCTCGGCGCTGACCGGTGCGCACACCAAGCCGCGGCCGTATCGGATCATGAAGTTGACCGCGGCCGGCGTGACGGTTTCGGCCGGCATCAGCAGGTCACCCTCGTTTTCGCGGTTCTCGTCATCGACAACGATGATCATTTTGCCCTGACGAAGGTCATCCAGGGCCGATTCGATGCTGGAAAGGGAAGTTTCGGTCATGGGCGTGCCCCAGGCTGGGTCCATGCACCGGCTAACGCAGGATCAAGGCGCAGGAAGTTTTCGATGTATTTAGCCATGATGTCGACCTCGATGTTCACCGCATCGCCGGCCGACCGGTCGCTGAGCGTGGTGTGGGCCAGGGTGTGTGGAATGATTGACACGGTCAACCGACTGTCGGACAGTTCCGCAATGGTCAGGCTGATGCCATCGATGGTGATGGAGCCTTCCGAAATCATGTACTTACGAAGATCGGCCGGGAAGTCGATCTGGATGAGCCAGTTTTGGCCGCGCATTTCAATCGCAGCGAGGCGGCCGATGGCATTGACATGCCCTTGCACCAAATGGCCGCCCAAACGGTCGGAGGCGCGCATGGCCAGCTCCAGATTGACGCGCTGCTCCGGCTGTAGCAGGCCGATGGTGGTTTTTTCCAGCGTGGTGTGGATTGCCTGGGCGATGAAGCCGTCCGGTTCAAGACGTGTTGCGGTCAGGCAGACGCCGTTGACGGCGATGGAATCATCCACGGCGATGTCGCCGATCAGACCGGGGCATTGGATGTCCAGGGTTTTACCCTCGGGGCTGTCACTGACCCGCTTGACGACGCCGATGGCTTGAATTAATCCAGTAAACATGCGCTTACACACGTCCGGTGATATAGAGGTCTTCTCCAAGAGCTGTATATTCTACGTGGTTTAGGCGGATTCGTTGCGATAAATGCGTGAGGCCGTAGTCGTCCAGCGCGGATTTACCCTGCCCGAGATAGCTGGGGTTCAGGTAGTGGCTGATGCGCTGGACATGGCCTCCGGCCAGAAAGGAACCTGCCAGCCCAGCGCCGCCTTCCAGCAGTAGGTTGACGATGCCCTGACGGTAAAGCCCAGCCAGCGCCGCATCGAGGTCCGGCTTGACCAAAAGCTGGGTCCGGGCGGAGTCCGCATCGCTGAATACTTTGGCGGTTCTTGGCACATCTCCGGTCCGGCTGAACACCAGCCGCAGCGGTTGCGGGCCGGCATAGCCGGGCAGGCGGACGTTAAGCTGCGGGTCGTCCTGGCGCAGGGTTTGGGCGCCGACAGCGATGGCCATATGCTCGGCACGTAGCTGATGCGCATGCTGCCGAGCCGCTTCGCCGGTGATCCACTGCGACTGGCCGTCGGCCATGGCGATCTTGCCGTCCAAGGTGCTGGCCAGCTTAAGGTGCACGAACGGCCGCCCGGTACGCTGGTTGTGGAAAAATACTTCGTTGAGCTGTTCGCCCGGCTCGGCCAGCACGCCGGTGATGACCTCGACGCCTGCTTCCCGCAGCAGGGCGATGCCGCCGCCGGAGACTGCCGGGTGCGGGTCGACATTGGCGATGACCACCGTCTTGATGCCCTCGGCAATCAACCGCTGCGCGCAGGGCGGGGTGCGTTTGTCCAGATGGCAGCAGGGCTCCAGATTGACGTACGCCGTCGCCCCGCGCACCGGGGCGATGGCGTTGTTGATGGCGTCGAGCTCGGCATGCGCCTCGCCCGCCTGCCGATGCAGGCCCTCGGCAATGACATTGCCATCCTTGACGATGACGCAACCGACCATCGGATTCGGCCAGGTCCGGCCTTTGGCCTGCAACGCCAGACGCATGGCCTGGCGCATATAATCCGCATGTTCCATTACGGTTGTTTGTAGATAACGCCGTTCTTCATGACGAACGTCACGCGTTCGGTCGCTTTGATGTCCTGGTTGGGATCCTGCGGCATGGCCACGATATCGGCGAAATAGCCTTGTTTTATCTGCCCGACCTCGGTTGAGCCAAGTACCTGGGCGGCGTTGTAGGTGGCGGTCTGCAGCGCGGTGTTGACCGGCATGCCGCCCTCGACCATGAAGCCGAATTCGCGTGCGTTGTCGCCGTGGTAGCCGACGCCGGCGTCGGTGCCGAATGCGATCGGTACCCCGGCTTTATAGGCTTTGCCGAACGTTCCTTGGATCAGCGCACCGACCCGCGCCGCTTTCGGCCGGACCACCTCGGGGTAGAAGCCATCGATCTTGGCTTTGTCGGCAACGAACTTGCCGGCCGAGATGGTCGGCACATACCAGGTGCCTTTCTGTTTCATCAGCTTGAAGATCTCGTCATCCATGTAGGTGCCATGCTCGATTGAGGTCACGCCACCTAAAATGGCACGCTTCATGCCTTCCTTGCCGTGCGCATGCGCCGCCACGGTAAAGCCGTAATCCTTGGCGGTGTCGACCACCGCTTTGACTTCCTCGACGGTGAACTGCGGCGCATCGGCGCTTTTGGCATAGCTCAGCACGCCGCCGGTGGCGGTGATCTTGATCACGTCCGAGCCGTCCTTGTAGCGTTGGCGGACCGCTTCGCGGCCCTGTTCGGGGCTGTTGATGACGCCCTCGGCCGGGCCAGGGGTGCCGACGGCATCGGCCAGCATATGGTTCAGGCCGTTGCTGGGGTCGGCGTGGCCGCCGGTGGTGGCGATGGCTTTGCCGGCCGCCCATACCCGCGGTCCATCGACCAGGCCTTGGTTGATGCCATCGCGCAACGCCAGCGAATTCTCGCCGCCGAGGTCGCGCACGCTGGTGAAGCCGGCCATCAGGGTTTTTTGCCCGTAGCCGACCGCGCGCAGGATGGTGAATTCCGGGTTCAGCCGGAAACCTTCCGAATAGCTCTGCGGGTTGGATTGCTGGCCAAGGTGCACGTGCAGGTCGATGAAACCCGGGCTGCAGGTCTGGCCGCTCAGGTCGACGGTTTTCGCGCCGGGCACGGCGCTGATCCCGTTCAGCACCTGGGTGATGCGGTTACTGTCGATGACGATGGTTTTCGCGCCCAGCATCTGCGCGGTGGCGGAATCGAAAACCTTGCCGCATTGCAGGGCGATGGTTTCTGCCATGGCCGGGGCACTGCCCAGCACGGAAAGCACGGCCATGACGCGGAATGGGGATGGTTTCATAAAATAAGCCCTGTAATTCACGAAGTGGTGATTGAAAAGTGTAGCGTAGTTTGACAGCATAGGTGACCGCCATTGGAGCACCGCATGTCAATTTCCCTGTTTCAGCCGATTACCGTCGGCAACCTCGTTCTGTCCAACCGGATTCTCATGGCGCCGCTGACCCGCATGCGCGCCAGCCAGCCCGGCGATGTACCGAACGCCCTGATGGCCGAATACTATACCCAGCGCGCCGGCGCCGGCCTGGTGATCACCGAGGCGACGCAGATATCGCCGGAAGGCAAGGGTTACGCCGATACGCCCGGCATCTACAGCGCCGAGCAGGTTGACGGCTGGCGCAAGGTCAATGAATCAGTGCATCAAGCCGGCGGGAGAATTTGCATGCAGCTCTGGCATGTCGGCCGGGTTTCGCACAGCAGCCTGCAGATCGACAACCAGCCGCCGGTGTCGGCTTCGGACCGGCCGTACCAGAACAAGACCACGGTCAAGGACGAGCAGGGCAACATGGTGCGCGTGGCCTGCAGTACCCCGCGCGCCCTGCGAACCGATGAAATCCCGCGCCTGATCGAGGAGTACCGCATCGCGACCCGCAATTCACGCGCCGCCGGCTTCGACATGGTCGAGATACATGCCGCGCACGGCTACCTGCTGCACCAGTTCATGTCCGAGGAAAGCAATTTCCGCACCGACCAATACGGCGGCAGTCTGGAAAACCGCGCGCGCCTGTGCCTGGAAGTGGTCGATGCGGTGATCGGCGAATGGGACGGGGCGCATGTCGGCATCCGCATCTCGCCCTTGGGCATCTTCAACGGCCTGAACGACCTGGCCGGGCAGGACATGGGCCTGTATCTGGCGGCGGAATTCGCCAAGCGTGGCCTGGGCTATCTGCATCTGTCCGAACCGGATTGGGCCGGCGGACCGGCATTGCCGCTGGAATTCCGCGAGAAACTGCGCGCCGCGTTTCCGGGCGTGATTATCGCGGCCGGCAACTATACCTTGGAAAAAGCCCAGCCGCTGCTGGAAGCTGGCCTGATTGACGCAGTGGCGTTCGGCCGCCCGTTCATCGCCAACCCGGATCTGCCGGAACGTTTGGAAGGCGGCCATCCGCTCAACGAAGGCCGAATGGAGCTGTATTACGGCGGCGGGGCGGAAGGGTACACGGATTATCCACGGCATCAAGCCTGAGTTTTCGGGGACGGAGGTGCCTCCGTCCCCTTGTATCGAACGATTATGCCGCCTGCAGCAGAAACTCGACTTTCACCGCCTCGAACGGAAAAACGATTCTGCCATCTTCCGTGCGATCTACAAGACCGGCGTTGAGCAATGCAGTTACGTCACCATGCACGGCTTTAACGTCACGGTTAACGCGCCGAGCAGCTTCACGTATGGAAACTGGGCCAACGCCACACAGCGCCTTGAGCAAATCCCATCGCTTGGCAGTAAGCACTTGCCAAAGCAATTCAGCGCTCGCGAAGCTGATCCGCTCGGATTTCTGCGCTTTACCGGTATTCCAAGCCTGTACAAAATCCGTCATCGAGTCGGCTGGAGTGCGTACATCAAGGGTCACAGTTTTCATCATTCCACCTCGCTATATCTTGCTGAAAGTTGGTAATTAGTTGCTCCGGAGTGGTGAATTTATAAACGCTTTCATGTTTTCCGAAGTGCCGATGATCGCCTTTGCCGTTCTCGTTGTCGTAGCGCAAAACACATTTACGTCGCACTACATACGCCAACCTGTACTTGAAACGGTGCTCTGAGCCATCAACAGACCTTGGGACTTGCCACAGCACGAGTTCAGCAAAAGCAATGTCTGAATAAGTGATTCGCGTGCGTACAAGTTGAATGGCCTTCATGTTGGACATTATGCCAACACTCGAAAGTGTTGTCAACAACTCCATCACTTTCAGCGGTGGGGTGAAGGCAATAGCTACTACTCGCGGTTTTAAGCCTGAGTATTCGGGGACGAAGCTACCTCCTTCTTTAACTTATGTTATCTCTGGGCCGTATTCCTCCGTAACCATTCGGCAAATTCAGCCTCAGCCACATCACTGGCTGCAACAGCAAGCATGATTAAGGTGGCATCCACTTGCGTGGCCGTTAATTTATAGCCATTCAGCATTAAAAATAATCCGACTGAAAGAAACGCCATGCGTTTATTGCCATCTACAATGGCATGGTTATTAACCAAGCCGATGCCATACGCAGCCGCTAAATCGGCATAATCCGGATTGCCGTAAGTCGCCAAATTCGGCGCGCGATGCAGTGCTGAATCCAATAAGCTCTGATCACGAATTCCAGATGCGCCGCCGTGCAACGCCAAACTTTCATCATGCAACATGATGAGCACCTGTTTATCGATCCAGCGGAACTGCGCCATGGCTATTTTGCCAAGGCATTGAATGTGTTGCGGTAGTCGCGCATGAATTCACGGCCGATGTCCAACTGCTCTTGAAAGCTCGGATCGTTCGGCGTGAGTGTTACAGCGCCTGGCGCATCGGTTAGAAAAACCGTATC
>DATMWF010000144.1:0-2663 GCA_035562675.1 Arenimonas sp.
CCAGACGCGGCGAGCGCGGGAACAGTTTTTCGGCGTCACCGTAACCCAGGTTGATCAGGAAGTTGGACTTGACCTGGGTGCCGGCGAAAAACGCGTCATCGACCATGGCGTTGTTGAAGCCGGACATCGGGCCGCAGTCCAAGCCCATGGCGCGGGCCGCCAGGATGAAGTAGGCGCCTTGCAGGGTGCCGTTGCGGTTCGCGGTTGAGTCGATTAGCGCCTGGTTGCCGACGAACCAGCTTTTCGCATCGGCATGCGGAAACAGCTTCGGCAACAGTTCATAGAAGGCGAAGTCGCTTGCCACGATCACGTTCACCGGGGCCTGCAGGGTCTTGGCACGGTTGCCTTCGTCGAGCGCCGGTGCCAGCTTGGCCTTGGCTTCAGCCGATTTCACGAACACGAAGCGGGCCGGCGTGCTGTTGGCGGCGGTCGGGCCCCATTTGACCTGAGCGTAGATGGCCTGCAGCTGCTCATCGGATACCGGCGTATCGAGCCAGACGTTGTGCGTGCGGGCATTGCCGAACAGTTGGTCAAGCGCCTGCGGACTCAAAGCCTCAGTCATGGGATTCTCCAAAATAAAAAGTATAGGTACGGTGGCGTGAATGCCGTGTCGGCATCACGTTGGCTTGAGACATGGTAGGGGATGTCGTACGCCGGCGATAGCGCGGAACGCACAATTGATTGTTTCATTCATGGAACAATGGCGGTCAATCAAATGCCAACAGGAACGCCCGCAAGACCCCGCTGACCGCATCGGCCATCGCGGACAGTTCATCGGAACGCGGTACCACGCGCGGACGGTTATCCAGGTGGCAACGCAGTCCGGCGCTGAGCAGCCGTTCATAGGCCTGGCCCAGAACCCCGGCCTGCCGCGCGTCCACGATGCCCGCGCCAAGCAGGCAGTCGATGACCGCCATCGTCTCGCGTTCCCGCGCCAGTGCCGGGACCTGGCTGGCGTGCAGCAGAATCTGCGCCTGCAGGAAGAACTCGATGTCGGTCAAGCCGCCACGCCCGTGTTTCAGGTCGTAGTGGCCGTCATCGCTGCGGTCCAGCTCGGCGCGCATGCGCCGGCGCATGGCGCTGATCTCATCGAGCAGCGGGCTGCCGGCGCGTACGGCGGCGATCAGCGCTTCGCGTGTGCGCTCAAAGCGCAGGCACAGTGACGGGTCGCCGGCAACGGCGCGCGCGCGCACCAGGGCCTGCAGCTCCCAGGTCCAGGCGCGCTGCTTCTGGTACAGCTCGAAGCTTTCCATGCTGCTGACCAACAGGCCTTTGGCGCCGTCCGGGCGCAGGCGGATATCGACTTCGTAAAGGCTGCCCGACGGGGTGCTCAGGCCGAGCAGCGAGATCAGCTTCTGCGCCTGCCGCAGGAAAAAACGCGAGGCATCGATGGGCCGCCTGCCGTCGCTGGCCGCTTGCGCCGGCGCCTGGTTGAGGAACACCAGGTCCAGGTCCGAATTGAACGCCAGCGTGCGCGCGCCCAGGCTGCCGTAGCCGATCACCGCAAAACTCGAGCCGGCCACCGCACCATGCTGCAGCTGCAGCTCCCTGCCGGCCAGGTCATTGCAGCGTTGCAGGATCAGTTCGGCCAGCAGGGTCAGCAGCCGGCTGGCCTGCACCGCAGAAAGGCCTTGGAACAGGAACTGGTAGGCGATCTTGAAGGTATAGCTGATCTTGAATTCGTTCATCGCCAGCAGGGCCGCTTCGGTGTCTTCGGCATGCTGGGCCAGCAGCCCGTCAATCTGCTTGGGCAGATCCAGGCTGTCCATGCGTTGGCCGATGACGCGCGCGTCCAGCAGCTCGTCCAGCAGCAGCGGATGGTCCAGCAGCGACTGCGTCAGCCACAGGCTTTCATCGAACACCTGCACCATGCGCTGCAGGGCCGAGCTCTGTTCGTCCAGCAGCGCGATGTAACTGCCGCGCTTGACGATGGCCTGCAGGAACGAGATGGCATGCTCCAGGCATGGGTCCGCATGCCGGGCCTTCTGGCAGGCCGGCAGGAACGCCTGGATCACCTGCTGCAGGCGTTGCTGCGAGCGGTCGCCGAGCGCGGCCACCGCCGTACTGTCCAGCAGCGACTGCAGGCGTTCGGCGTGCCTGTCGGAACGCACGAAGCCCAGCGCCTGCAAATGCTGCGCAGACAGGTCGATGGCTTCGCCCTGCCCCGTTACGGCAGGCCCTTGATCGCCTGGCCCGCTCAGCAGATCGGAGAACAGGCGCTGCACGGCGCTTCGATGCCGCTCCAGCGCGTCCAGCAGGTCCGCGCTGTCGGCATAGCCCAAACCGGCGGCAATCCGCGTCAGCACTGGACCGGGCTCGGGCAGATGGTGCTCCTGGGCATCGTGCAGCATCTGCACGCGGTTTTCCAGCCGGCGCAGGAACAGGTAGGCGGCGGACAGCGCATCGTGCATGTCGGTTGAAATCAAGCCTTCCTGCAGCAGTTGGTTCAGGCCCGGCAGCAGCCCCTTCAACTGCAGCGCCTTGACCCGGCCGCCGTAAATGATCTGCATGGCCTGCACGTAGAATTCGATTTCACGGATGCCGCCCCGGCCCAGTTTCAGGTCGTCGGCGATTTCGCGACGCTGCACTTCCGCCTCGATCTTGCCCTTCATGTCGCGCAGGCCGTCGATGGCGGTGAAATCCAGATAGCGCCGGTACACGAA
>DATMWF010000145.1:0-2327 GCA_035562675.1 Arenimonas sp.
TTCGGCGATGCGCTGCGAAATGGCGCGGGTCACCGTTTCGGCGTTCTGCAGGTTGGTGCCTTCGTCCGGGAACAGGTAATCCAGCCAGGCCGCGCCTTCCGGCTCGCAGACCAGCTTGACGCTGACCGCGCCGTCGGTGACCTCCGCTTCGGCGATGACATGGTTGGAGCGGTCGATGCCCAGGCCGTTGGTCATTTTCTTCCACAGCGAGGGCGGGTTGTTGTCCAGATCGACCGGCTTGACCCGGACCCGGAAACGCATGCCTTCGTGGCTGACCTTGATGTTCTCGCTGATCGGCAGCACACGCAGGCTGTCTTCGACCATCGGCAGCGCGATGGCGGTTTCGAACGGGATCTCGATCTGCCGGGTGTGCCGGTTCTTCAGTTTCTCGGCATCGACGGCGCCGACCAGTCGCTCGACCCGCTGCAGGTGCGAAGCCGCCGCGATCATCAGCAGGATCAAGGACAGCCAGAAGATGAAGGCGATGAATTCCTGGATGCGGGCCAACCCGATGGGGCTGGTGAACATCATGGCGATGATGAAGGTGGCGGTCCAGGCCAGGACGATGCGGCCGAAGAACAGGACTTGGGTTTTCATGGGCGATGGGCTTGTGGTGGTTTGCATGGGGCCAGTGTAGCAACCCCGCAAGCGCTGTCATCCGCTTTGCGACGAAACCGGGCATACGCCGATGAAACCGGGGAAAACCGCCGGAACGCGCCCGCTTACTTGCTCGACACGTACTTTTCGCGCCGGATGTGGTGCACCGACAGGCCGAATTCCTTCAGGGTCTCGAAGCAGGTATCGACCATGTTCGGGTTGCCGCACAGGTAGGCGATGTCATGCGCGCCGTTCGGCGCCAGTTCGGCCAGCTGGTTCTGGACATAGCCGGTGCGGGCATCGGCTGTGGCATTTTCGGGCATCTGCCGCGAAAAGCAGGGCATAAAGCGGAAATTCCGGTTATCTTCGGCGAATTGGTAGAAATCTTCGCGGTAAATCAGGTCTTCTTCGGTGCGCGAGCCGAACAACAGCACCACCTGCACGCCGCGCTCGTCCATCAGCTTTTTCAGCTGTGGCAGCATGGCGCGGTAGGGGGTCACTCCGGTGCCGGTGGCGATCAGGAGATAGCGCGGGTTTTCGTCTTTCTCATGCAGGCAGAACCGGCCATACGGGCCGCTGCACTGGATCTGCTGGCCTTCGTCGAGCGCCGTGAACAGGGCCGAGGCGGCGCCGCCGGGCACGAAGCTGACCGCGATCTCGACCGTGTCGTTGACCCCGAAGGCGTGGTCGTGTTGGGTGGCCAGTGAATAGCTGCGTTTGGTCGGGGTGCCGTCCGGGTAGTTGAAATGCACCTGGATGAACTGCCCGGCGATGAAGTCGAGCGCCTGCGCGTCGTCGCGCACGAACTCCAGATGGCGCACCGAGGGTGCCAGCATGCGGCTGCCTGTCAACTTGAGCGGAAAATGATCTGCCACGGTGTTTCCTCAAAATTTAATCGTTTAGCTTGGCCCGCAAGCCCGATATACTAAGGGTTCAGTACCAACAACGTCATGCCGGAACCCCAGATGAGCCAACCTGCGCTTAGCATTCAATCCTTGCACAAGACCTATGATAACGGAGTGATGGCCTTAAAGGGCGTGTCGCTGGACGTGCTGCCCGGCGATTTCTTCGCCCTGCTTGGCCCGAACGGCGCCGGCAAGTCGACCCTGATCGGGGTGATCAGCTCGCTGGTCAACGCCACGTCCGGCGCGGTCTCGGTGTTCGGCGTCGACCTGCTGGCCAACCGCTCGGAAGCCATGCGCATGATCGGGCTGGTGCCGCAGGAAATCAATTTCAACATGTTCGAAAAGCCGATCGACATCCTGGTCAATTACGCCGGCTTTTACGGCGTGCCGCGCGAGCAGGCCCTTGCGCGCGCCGAGGTCCAGCTGAAAGCGGCGTTTCTGTGGGACAAGGCGCATATGATGAGCCGCACGCTGTCGGGCGGCATGAAGCGCCGGCTGATGATCGCCCGTGCGATGATGACCGAGCCGAAACTGCTGATCCTCGACGAGCCGACCGCCGGTGTCGACATCGAAATCCGCCGCGGCATGTGGAAAACCCTGCAGGAGGTCAACGCCGCCGGCACCACGGTGATCCTGACCACGCATTACCTGGAAGAGGCCGAAAGCCTGTGCCGCAACCTGGCCATCATCGACAAGGGCCAGATCATCGAGCGCGGCCCGATGAAGGCCCTGCTGGCCAAACTCGACGTGGAAGGCTTCGTGCTCGACATCGAGGGCGAACTGCCGGCGCGGCTGCCGGTCATCGACAAGGTTGAACTGAAGGCC
>DATMWF010000146.1:0-16961 GCA_035562675.1 Arenimonas sp.
CTGGTGTTCGCCTGGGTCCATAAGGGCTTGGCGGCGTTCGGCTCCAGCACGGTGTTCGCGGCCGGGTTTGTGGTGGCGGCGCTGATGACCTTGAATGCCTGGCGGGTGATCCAGACCGAAAAGCGGATGCGCACCCAGCAAGGGTAAAAACTGTACCCCGATTATTTTTTAGGGCTCATCCACATGCGGATTTCAGCATGGAACACGGCATCGCCGGCGGCATCGGTCACTTCGACGTTGACCGGCAGGTCGTAGCCGGTGCCGCTGCTCACGATGGCAACCATCGGTGTGGCCACGGCGTGCATCCTGCCCTTCGCGCGTTTCAGGTAAGACACGGTCATGCCCTTCGGGATCCAACGCATGTCCTTCGGCAGGCTGGCATCGGTCATCACCCCGGCGCACAGTTCCGCCAGGTTGCAAAGGGCGATGGCGTGCACGCTGCCGATGTGGTTGTGCACGGCGCGGCGGTCCTTGATGACGGCCTCGCAGCGGCTGTTCTCAAGCCGGGTGATGGTGGGTGCAATCGTGCCGAAGTAGGGCGCCTTGTAACACACGGCCTTGGAAAAAACCCAGTGGCCGAACGGCCACCGGGTGATTTTCGCGTAAAGCTTCAGCAGGGGCGTCGACATCAGGCGGCCTGTTCGAACGCCTTGCCTTTCAGGGCGCTGGCGGCGATCAGTTCCGAATGGTCGAAATCGTCGACGGTGATGGCGTCCCAGGTCAGTTCGCGCAGCTCTTCCAGCTGTTTGCGCTCATCGGCGCTGATCCAGCTTTCACGCACGCCTTCGTCCAGCTGTTCGGCGAAGCTCAGCGCTTCGATGTCGGCGTTTTTCAGCGCTTTCAGGAACTTGCGCTCCACCGGCTCGGCCAGGATGACCTTGACCAGCGCGGCGTTGATGCGGCCGGCCGGGTTGTTGGCGCACGGGGTCAGGAACACGCCGTCACCCAGACGGTCGCGGGCATCCGACGGCGACATCAGCATGGCGGCGGCGCGGTGCGACAGGCGGTCGGAAGGTTCCTGGGCCCGGCGGCCGAACGGGAACACCAGCAGCCACAGCAGCCAGGCGGCCGGACGGATCGGGAAGTTACGCAGGGCGCCCGACAGCGCGCGTTCGATCTTGAACACGCAGTCGTTGAAGGCATAGGCCATCAGCGGCTCGTCCGACGCCGGACGGCCTTCGTCTTCGAAGCGTTTCAGCATGGCGCTGGCGATGTACAGCTGGCTGAGCACGTCGCCTAGGCGTCCGGACAGGCTTTCCTTGAATTTCAGCTTGCCGCCGAGCAGCAGCATCGAGGTGTCGGCCACCAAGGCCAGGTTGGCCGAATAACGGTTGAGCTTGCGGTAGCTGCGCTGGGTGATGCCTTGGGTCGGCGCGGCGCCGAAACGGCTGTTGGTGATGCCCATGAACAGCGAACGCACGGCGTTGGAGAACGCGAAGCCGATATGGCCGAACAGGTTGACGTCGAACTCCTGCAGACGCTGTACCGGATCTTCCAGCTGCGCGGCCTGCATTTCCTTGAGCACCCACGGGTGGCAGCGGATGGCGCCTTGGCCGAAGATCATCAGCGAGCGGGTCATGATGTTGGCGCCCTCCACCGTGATGCCGATCGGTGCGGCCTGCCAGCCGCGGCCGAGGTAGTTTTTCGGACCGAGGATGACGCCTTTGCCGCCGTGGATGTCCATGGCGTCGCGGGCGATTTCGCGGGCCATTTCGGTGCAATGGTATTTGGCGATGGCCGAGGGCACCGCCGGTTTTTCGCCGCGGTCGACCGCGGCTGCCGTGGACTGCGACAGGGCGCTGGATGCATAGGCGTTGCCGGCGATGCGCGCCAGCGCTTCTTCCACGCCTTCAAAACGGCCGATCGACAGGCCGAACTGCTTGCGGATGCGCGCGTAGGCGCCGGTCACCACGGCGGCCAGCTTGGCGCTGCCGCTGGAGGTCGATGGCAGGGTGATCGAACGGCCGATGGACAGGCACTCGACCAGCATGCGCCAGCCTTGGCCGATGAAATCCTCGCCGCCGATCAGCTGCGACAGCGGCACGAACACGTCCTTGCCGTAGATCGGGCCGTTCTGGAACACGCAGTTGAGCGGAAAGTGGCGGCGGCCGATGGACATGCCGCGGGTGGCGCGCGGGATCAGCGCGAGGGTGATGCCGCGGTCTTTCTGGTCGGACAGCAGGCCGTCCGGATCATATAAACGGAATGCCAGGCCGATGATCGAAGCCACCGGTGCCAGGGTGATATAGCGTTTTTCGAAGTTCATGCGCACGCCCAACACGCTGGCGCCTTCCCATTCGCCTTTGCAGACGATGCCGAAATCGGGAATCGAGGTCGCATCCGAGCCGGCGGTCGGTCCGGTCAGGCCGAAGCAGGGGATTTCACGGCCGTCGGCCAGGCGCGGCAGGTAATGGTCTTTCTGTTCCTTGGTGCCGTAATGCAGCAGCAGTTCGCCCGGGCCCAGGGAGTTCGGCACGCCGACGGTGGAACTCAAGGTGGCCGATACCGAAGCCAGTTTCATGATGACCCGCGAATGCGCGAAGGCCGAAAAGCCCAGACCGCCGTATTCCTTCGGAATGATCATGCCGAAGAACTTGTTGACCTTGAGGTACTCCCAGACTTCCGGCGACAGATCGGCGTGCACGTGGGTGGTTTCCCAGTCGTTGACCATGCCGCACACGGTTTCCACCGGTCCGTCGATGAAGGCCTGTTCTTCGGTCGTCAGCACCGGTTTCGGCTGGTTGAGCAGGATCTGCCAGTCCGGCTTGCCGGAAAACAGCTCGCCTTCGAAGCCGACCGTGCCGGCTTCCAAGGCGACTTTTTCGGTAGCCGAAAGCGGTGGCAGGATCTTGCTGTAGAAACCCAGTAGGGGCAGGGTGATGAAGCGCTGGCGGATCGGCGTGATCAGCAGCGGCAGGACCACCAGCGCCAGCAACGCGGCCAGAACGTAAACCGACACCATCGAGGCGCCCAGCAGGGCGGCGGCGACCAAGGTCGAACCGGCCAAGGCCGCGAACACGGCCAGCGAGTAACGGTGGTAACTGACGATGGCGATAACCAGCAGGACGGCCAGCCAAGGGGCGATAACACTCATAACACTCTCCAGAAAGTTGATATGCACACGTGGTGGTTCCTTGCAATGGAATTCACCATACGCTAAAGTATTGACAGCTTCTTGGCATTTGTCAATACTCGAGAGTATGGAACTTGAAAAAGCTTGATATGGAACTGGCCCATCCCGCCACCGTCGATAAAATACGCCTGTCCGCCTCGGATTGGCAGCAGGCGGCCTTGGACGCCCTTTCCGAGGGTGGTCTGCAGAATATCGCCATTGAGATGATCGCCAAGCGCCTCGGGGTGACCAAAGGCAGTTTTTACTGGCATTTCGAGTCCCGCGATGCCTTGATCCAGTCGGCTTTGGAGCTTTGGGAGTCGCAGGAGCAGGAGCAGGTTTTCGGCCGGTTGGATGCCCTGCCGGATGCGCAGGCGCGCCTGACGGCACTGGTTTCCCTGGTGGCCAGCGAGCTCAAGGCCCACAAAATCTACAGCGAATTGCTCAAGGCCATCGACCATCCGCTGGTCAAACCGGTCCTGGAGCGGGTTTCCAAACGCCGCATCGACTACCTGACCGCCAGTTTCAGGATGGCCGGATTGGCGCGCAAACAGGCGCTCAACCGCGCCCTGTTGGTCTATGCGTCTTACGTGGGCTTCCTGCAGCTTAACCTGCAGCTGGGCTATCCGAAGCTCAGCCACGGCGAATTCGAGCAGTATGTCGCGCATTTAACCGAGACATTAATCCCTTCCAGCGGTTAAAATATGCGTTCATGCGCTAAAAATACTAAACGACGCGCCCCCAATTTCATTTCCGAGAGAGACTATGGCAAGCAGCTTACCTGAATTGAACGCCTGGATACATACGTATGCAAGCCTAACCGAAGCCGACCACGTGCATTGGTGCGACGGCTCCGATCAGGAAAGCGCCGACCTGGTGAAGCTGATGCTGGGTACCGGCGATTTGGTGGCCTTGAATCCGCAGACACATCCCAACTGCTTCCTGCACCGCTCCAGTCCCTCCGACGTGGCGCGTGTCGAACACCTGACCTTCGTGTGCACGTCAAACCGCGAGGATGCCGGCCCGAACAACCATTGGATGGCGCCGGAAGAAGGCAAAGCCAAGATGCAGTCCCTTTATAAAGGCTGCATGAAAGGCCGCACCTTGTATGTGGTGCCTTACTGCATGGGTCCGATCGATTCCCCGTTGGCCCGCTGCGGCGTGGAAATCACCGACAGCCCCTACGTGGTCGCCAACATGCGCATCATGACCCGCATGGGCGCGCCGGCCCTGGCGCGCATCGAGCGCGAGGGCACGTTCGTGAAAGGCGTACATTCCATCGGCGACCTCAACCCCGAACGTCGCTTCATCATGCACTTCCCGGAAGAGCTCGCCATCCAGAGCTTCGGCTCCGGTTACGGCGGCAATGCCCTGCTCGGCAAGAAATGCCACGCGCTGCGCATCGCGTCCTGGCAGGCCCGCCACGAAGGCTGGCTGGCCGAACATATGCTGATCCTCGGCGTCGAGAACCCGCAGGGCGAAACCCATTACATCGCGGCCGCGTTTCCAAGCGCCTGCGGCAAGACCAACCTGGCCATGCTGATCCCGCCGCAAGGCTACAGGGACGCCGGCTGGAAAATCTGGACGGTGGGCGATGACATCTGCTGGATGCGCCCCGGCGCCGACGGCCGTCTGTACGCCATCAATCCGGAATCGGGCTTTTTCGGCGTCGCGCCGGGCACCAGTGCCAAGACCAACCCGAATGCGCTGGCGATGCTGCAGCAGGATGCGATCTTCACCAATGTCGCGGTCACCGCCGACAACCAGCCGTGGTGGGAAGGCTTGCCGGACGGCGTGCCGGTCACCGACTGGCAGGGCCGGCCGTTCGATCCGGCCAACGGCCCGGCCGCGCACCCGAACTCGCGCTTCACGGTATCCGCCAGGCAGTGCCCGAGCTACACCGTCAAAGCCGAAGATCCGCAGGGCGTGCCCTTGTCGGCCATCGTGTTCGGCGGCCGCCGCGAATCGCTGGTGCCCTTGGTGTTCGAGGCGCGTGACTGGAACCATGGCGTGCTGGTCGGCGCCAGCATGGCTTCGGAAACCACCGCCGCCGCGACCGGTGCGGTCGGTGTGGTACGCCGTGATTCGATGGCGATGAAGCCGTTTGCCGGCTACAACTTCGGTGACTATTTCGCGCATTGGCTGTCGTTCAACAAAGAAGGCGCCAAGCTGCCGAAGGTTTTCCACGTCAACTGGTTCCGCAAGAACGCGGCCGGCAAGTTCATGTGGCCCGGCTTCGGCGACAACATGCGCGTGCTGGAGTGGATGCTGAAGCGCGTGCAAGGCGTTGTGCCTGGCGAAAATTCCGCCATCGGCACCTTGCCGCGCGCCGAAGAGCTCAACACCGATGGCCTGAAAATGGACGCGGCCGAGCTGCAGGCGCTGCTGCATGTCGACACCCATGCCTGGCGTACGGAAGTCGGCGCCATCGCCGATTACCTGGAAGAGTTCGGCGATCATACGCCGCAGGCGCTGGTCGATGAACTGAACGAAACCGCGCGCCAGCTGGCCTGATTCCGGCCGATGTCCGGATCCGTATAAACCGCGCTTCGGCGCGGTTTGTTTTTGTCCCGCACTGATTCGCATTCAAAACGCCTGTGTGGTAGATTAATGCACCGGCCAAGGAAAGCCATTGCGGTCCCCGGCCGGCGCGCGGATGCTCAGTCATCCGGATTCCGGACGGGCTAAGCCTGTCAACGAACGACAGCAGACACAGCGAGGCGAAACGATGCCTTGTTCCCTTCGACAGAATCGACGACCTGCCATCCGGAATATGCCCGGCCCGGCTTGGCTGTTGCCATGAACCGCCAGATTGCCGTGACCGGCACCTACGCGTTCGGCGATGTACTGGTCGATGGCAAGGCGCATACGGTCCATCGCGGACAGCATGTCTGTGTGCTTGAACCCAAGGCGTTCCATGTCCTGCTGTTCCTGCTGTGCCATCCGGGCGAAGCGGTCACCCGGGATGTCCTGCTGGACAATGTCTGGGGCCACCGCGCAGTGACCCCCAATGTGCTTTCGCGCGCCATCGCGCAGATCCGCCATGCCCTTGGCGACGCCGCCCGGAGCCCGCGCTATATCGAAACCGTGCCGACCTACGGTTACCGGTTCATCGCGCCGCTGCGCTGCGTCGCCTGCCCGGGCAGTGCGGCGGATTGCCCGACGTACCACCTGCACACGGACGCGGGCCAGCGTATGGTGCTGCTCGAGGAAATGCAGGCCTTGCTGGGCATGGAGGACCACCAGCAGCGGTACCCGGCCTTGACGCGGCATTTCAACGACCTGGTCGCCTTGTTCGGCGACAAGCCGTCCGGCATGGTGCTGTACGAGCTGGCGCTGGAATACGGCCTGGAAAAGCTCAACAGCCTGGAACTGGATCTGCCGTGGCGGCAAAACGCCGGATCCGGGCTTGATGCGGCGGATGATGCGGACGGCGAAGCGGGCCGCGTCAATCCCTCATAGAAAAATCATCATAAATTTATCATTTCATCATGACTTCCCCCCAGGCCCTGCTTAGCATGGGGCACCATTCACAGTAGAAGGAGACCGTCATGAACATCGGCCGCTATCGATTCAGCCTGCCGTTGGCCTGGCAGGAAGCAGAAAAAGGCCTCAAGCGCCGCCACGCCATAGGCAACGTCATGGTCAGCGACAGTGCGGTGGACACCTTGAACCGCACCATCGAGAAAGTCGATGCCAGCGCCCAGCCGCTGAGCGCCGACCAGATTGTGTCCTGCGGCCGGCAGGTGTTGAGCGAAACGCCGTCCGACCTGAAGTTGCCGCTGTGCATTTTCGAGCGCTTCAAGACCTTGGCGTTGATGGACGCCATGGTCAAGGATTTCGACTGGACGATCGAGGACGTTTCCGCTTACCGGGTCGAGGTCGTGCTCAATTACGTCAGGGAGCATGAGGAGCTCATTCCGCACGATGCGCCGCATATCGGCCATCTGGATGACGCGATCCTGGTGGATGCCTCGACCTGTCAGTTGTTGCCGGAACTGGAAAACTACACCGATTACCGTCGGTTGCGGAAAATCGAGGCCGAGCTGCAGGGCAAGCCCCTGCATGAATTCCGCTACCACCGCGGCGACTGGCTGGAAAGCCGGGAAGCGGAGCGGGCGTTGATCGCCTATCAGCGCGAGCAGGGCCTGTCGAGTTTCCTGAGCGGCTTCGAGGTCCGCCTGTTCAAAGTGCACTAACACCCTGCAGGCATTGCCGGAATGAACAAACCACGCCCCGGCGTGGTTTTTCCGTTTTGAACGGCGCGCGCTTCTGATGTCCGGATTGCGTCTGATTTTGCCGCGATAGCCCTGTGAATCATTACGAAGTTGTTAAAGTTCCCGCGATGGCAGTCAGGCGTTGAACTGTTATCAGGGTGTTAATAGTTTGCGCAAATTAACATATAATTAACAAATAGTGGCCTTGGTGGGCTGTTTCAAATGCTGAATGGCCTGCGGGAAATTCTATGCAATCTGTGCGATAAGACATAATAACTTATTGATTAATTTAAATAATAATGCATTGGTTGGGCGGTGAGACCGTTCAGTTTTGCAATGCGGGGGATTAACGAATTTTTTAGGGGAAAAGTATTGGCAGAAAGTAAAAATTGCGTTACAGTCAACGAGCCTGAATCCCATATTCATCTGTGCGGGATTCACCAAAGGCTTAATTTCTATACTTGGAGAGAGACTCTTATGTCAAATACAACAAAGCTTGCCGGTGCAATTAAATTTGCATTGTTTGTTGGCGCCGCTTCTTCCGTCGCATCGGTTTCGGCCTTTGCTCAGGAAAAAGAAGAGGAAGCCAAATCCCTGGACCGCGTGGAAGTCACCGGCTCGCGCATTAAGCGCGCAGACGTTGAGGGTTCCCAGCCGGTCTTCACAATGGACCAGGCAGCCATCAAGGCTCAGGGCCTGACCTCCATCGGCGACGTAATCCAGAACTTGACCGCCAACGGTTCGACCCTGAACACCACATTCAACAACGGCGGCAACGGCGAAACCCGCGTCAGTCTGCGTAATCTCGGCTCGAACCGCACCTTGGTGCTGGTCAACGGCCGTCGTTGGGTAGGTGGTACCGGTTTGGGCGGCGCAGTCGACCTGAACACCATCCCTACCGCTGCTGTGGAACGCATTGACGTCCTGAAAGACGGCGCTTCCACCCTGTACGGTTCCGACGCCATCGCCGGCGTAATCAACGTCATCCTGAAGAAGGATTATGAAGGTGCCGAAGCCAATGTGTATTTCGGCCAGTTCGACCAGAACGACGGTGCAAAAGAAGCGTATGACGTGACGATTGGTGCCGTTGGTGCCGATGGCCGTTTCAGCGCCATGATGGGTGCCTCCTACGTTGAAGAAATGCCCGTTTGGGCAGGTGATCGCAAAATTTCTGAATTAGCAGTTGCAGGCGCACCTGGCGTGGGTAACAGCTCCACTACGCCGAATGGTCGATTTGGTTTCGGTTATGCCGGTTGCCAAACACAAAACGCCTCAGGGCAGTTGCTTTGGATCAATCCTGCAACCGGCGCGGCAACATCTCTTGTTCCAACATATGATGCAGGCGATGACGGTATTCTAGGTACAGATGATGACGTAGAATTGAAGGCCGTATCGGCGGCTGGCAATCAGCGTCCGCAAACAGGTGGCGGCACAGCAAATACACCTTATTGCCGCAGTGGCACAGTGACCCGCGACAGTGCGAACGATCCCATGCGTTTACGTGGTGGTGCTGATACGTATAACTTTGCCCCGGACAATTACCTGATCACCCCGCAAGAGCGTATTTCCACCTATGCGCGCGGTCGTTTCCAGATAACTGACAATCTCGCATTCGATGCGGCGGTAACATACAACAACCGCAAATCCGAGCAGCTGCTGGCCGCTATGCCGATCGTTCTGGGTTTCGGTCCAGGCGCCGGTGCGCAAGCCCGTAATGTCTATGTCAGTCAATATAATGAATACAATCCATTCGGCGAAGACATCACGCGTCTGCAACGCCGCTCGGTTGAAACCGGTGGCCGTAGCTTCAAGCAGAACGTAGACACCTTCGGTTTCTCGGGCGCCTTGGAAGGCAGCTTCGAAATCGGCGAGCGTTACTTCTCGTGGGATGCCGGCATGGTTTATGCCCGTAACGACCAGAACGACACCACCGACGGATTGTTCAACGTGCTGGCTTTGCGCCAGGCCACAGGACCATCGCAGGGCGGTGTGTGCTATCAGACGGCTACCCCAGGCGCCAACCCGGGCGATCCGGTGGTCTACAGCGACGCCATCGCTGGCTGTGTGCCAATCAACCTGACCGGCGGTGTCGGTACATTGACCCCGGAAATGCTGGGCTTCTCGACCTTCGTGGCGCATGATGAATACGGCTACAAAATGCAGCAGTATTTCACCAATGTGTCAGGCGACTTGTTTGAGCTGCCGGCCGGCATGATGAGCTTCGCGGCGGGACTTGAGCACCGTGTGGAATCCGGTTACGATTCGCCGGATGCGCTGATCAACTCCGGTAACACCACCGGCAACGCACGTGTAGCCACCGAAGGCGAATACAGCCTGAACGAAGCCTACCTCGAATTGGCTGTGCCCTTGCTGAAAGACATATTCCTGGCCCAAAGCCTGGAATTGAGTTTGGCCACTCGCTACTCCGACTACAGCAACTTCGGCAGCACCACCAACAACAAAGTCGGCTTCAAGTGGAAGCCCATTGATACCTTGCTGGTCCGCGGTAACTGGTCGGAAGGCTTCCGTGCCCCGTCCATCAACGAACTGTACCAAGGTGTTTCGGACAGCTTCCCGCAGGTTAATGACCCATGCAGCACAGCCATTTACCCGACCTTGACTTCTGAGCAAAAATCCAACTGTACCGCACAAGGTGTGCCAGTCGGTGGTTATGAGCAGGCCAATCCGCAGATCCGCGTTTCTGTCGGCGGTAATGAGAACCTGACCCCGGAAACCTCGGAATCCAGCACCTTGGGTTTTGTCTGGTCTCCGACACAGAACTTCGACATCTCCTTGGACTGGTGGAAAATCGATATTGAAAACACCATCACCTCCTATGGCGCTCAGTTCATCATGGATCAGTGCACCAAGGAAGGTATTGACAGCTTCTGCGGTCTCTACACTCGTGATGCATCCGGTGCTATCGAAGATTTGCTGTCGGTCAACCTGAATTCCGGTAAATCAACGGTTGAAGGCTATGATGTGACCGCCAATTACCGTGTTGAACTCGGCGATTACGGCAAGCTGTCCTTCAACTGGGACACCACCTACATGGCCAACAACGAGTCCGATTATAACGCCGATGGAAAAATCGACGCAGACGACGGCGGCAGCATCGTGGGCTTCTATTTCGACCGCAGCAACAACTGGGAATGGCGTTCGAACCTGATGACCAGCTGGACCATGGGTGACGTGGGTGCGACTTGGTCGATGCGTTTCTACTCTGACCAGATTGAGAGCTGCGGTGATATGGAATACTATGGTTACGGCGATCTGTGTACCGATCCGAATCCGGACTACTTCGATGAAGAGCTTGGTGGTACCGGTACAAACCACATCGGTGCTGTTACTTACCACGACATTTCGTTCTTCTATAACACGCCTTGGAAAGGTAAGGTTACGCTGGGTCTGAACAATGCGTTCGCAAAAGATCCGCCGACTTCTTACTCTACCTTCGCCAACAGCTTCGATCCGCAGTATGAAGTACCGGGCCGTTTCTGGTACATGCGTTACGAGCAGCAGTTCTGATCAATCGATTCCTGATTGGAAACGGCCCCTTCGTGGGGCCGTTTTTTTTTGCCTGAAATTTACCACTCGGCCATGTTCCGTTAGATGAGTGAAGTGACCGGGCAAAAAAATCCTCCTGTGGTAAAGGAGGATTTCTGGATGGAATGCTGTTGAGGACCCTATTTGAAGGGTGCAAGCCGCTCGATCAGCGGCTGCAGGTGCGCCCGGTAATGCATCCACTGCTGATTGCGGTCGGTCTGGATGCCTTCGCGTACGCTCACCGTACTGGCCGTTGCCACCGATTTGCCTTTGGTAGCCAACGCCATCATGGCGGGCTGGTAGTCGATGTCCAGATAGGCGCAGACGCGCTGCATGGCCGCCGCCGGATCACTCACCAGATCGTCGTAGCGGACATCGCAGACCGCACCCGGAAATTCGGCATGCCAAAAGTCCATGAGGCCGCGGTACCAGCCGAAATAGTCCCCCAGTTCGGCCTGGTCGTATGAGTAACCGCATTCGAAGTTGAATAGGTTGCGCAGGTTCGAGAAGCAGGTGCTCATCGGGTCGCGCACCAGGTTGATGACCCGCGCCCCCGGTATGGTCTTGAGTATGAAGCCGATGAACTGGAAGTTGGACGGCAGTTTCTCGGTGAAATA
This sequence comes from Arenimonas sp., assembly GCA_035562675.1. Taxonomy (GTDB): domain Bacteria; phylum Pseudomonadota; class Gammaproteobacteria; order Xanthomonadales; family Xanthomonadaceae; genus Arenimonas. Next base: position 11,493 of record DATMWF010000146.1, read on the forward strand.
GCGGTTGCCGTCTTGGCGCCAGGCGTTGTTGGCGGCGTACCAGCCGCCGACCTGGCCCAGGTCGGTGGCCGCGAGCCGGTCGATCAGCGCCGCGTCCAGTCCCCGGGTGGTGTTGGCGGCGCGTTTCAGCTGGGTGATCAATGACGCGGATTCGCCGCCGTCCACGATGTCGCTGTGACCGGCCAGCATCTGCTCGAGCAGGGTGGTGCCGGAGCGGTGCATGCCGACGATGAAAATCGGTGCCTGTGGCTGGGCCGCCGCGTTCCTGGCATGGTCCGGCATGGCCTGCCAGTCAATCCGTTTCAGGCTGTCGAACAAGGCCTTGGTGGCCTGGTGCCTGTAGGGCACCTGCTTGCGCTTGGCGGCGTTGCCGTACGCCAGGGCGATCCAGGCGTTATCGTAATCACCGGCTTTGTGCAGTTCGTTATGCAGGGCGATGGACAGGTAGATTTCGTCCTTCAGGCCCGGCTTGGCCAGCGCAAGCTGTTTCCTGATCCTGCCCGGCGCATCAATCGCCGTGTCGCGCGTCCTGTGGTTCGACAGGGCCCAATAGGCTTGTGCGAAGCTTGGCTTGAGCCCGATGCAGCGGTTCAGGTCCTGCTGCGCACCTTCGTCATCGCCGATGAACGTCTTCAGGTTGCCGCGGAAATAATACGCCGGGGCAAAGGCGGGGTCGCGCGCGATGGCGCGGTCGACGAGCCGGATCGCGCCATGGACGTCGCCGGCCGAATTGAGCAGCACGCTGAGCTCGGCCAATGCCTGGCTGTCGGCCAGGGTTTCCAGGTGTCCGGCGTTGAGGTAATGCCTCAGCCGTTCCTTCTCCGAAAATATCACCAGTTGCCTGGCCAGCATCAGGGTAGACGGCACGTCACCGATCGGCAGTTCGCTGGCACGCAGGCTGAATCCGCGCGCGGCGGCGAAGTCGTCCAGCTGGATATGTATGCTGGCCAGACGGATCAGGCTCGGCACATGTTTGTCGTCGGCGCTGATGATCTGCTGGTAGAAGCCCTGCGCCCTGCGCCAGTCCTTGGCCTTGAATGCGGTTTCGGCGAGGTGCCAGTTACGGCGGATGTCATTGCTGTCAGGAGTCATGTGAGTGGCTTCAAATAAGGGCTGAGGAAACGTTCCGACCAGCGCAGGGCCTGCGCCAGTTCATCGCTGAACTGGCGCCGCAGCAGGTCGGTTTCGTGGGTCTTTTCCAGCAGGTTATACGTCCTGCCGGTGGATTTGGCGTGTTGGTTCATGACCCGGGCGATCTGCGCTGCGATGGCGTCTTCCGGAATGGCCCAGCCCAGCCAGTCCAATGCGGCGCGCAGGGTGTCGGCCGGCGCGCGAAGCAGTCCGGCTTCCTGGACAACCTGCACGGCAGGGCCGGACGGACCGTTCAGCAGGTCACGCACCAGCTGCTGCTGCGCATGCCATTGCAGGGAAACCCCGGCCAGGAACGAGGGCGGCTCGAAAGCCTCCGGCGGCAGCCGGGCAGGCAGCCCGGAGGCGGCCATGAAGCGCTCGACCAGCTCCGGCACCTTGCGCTGGGTTTCTTCGGTCTTCTTGATGTTGCTGATCATGAAGTCCTCAAGCGTCGAGGTGATCAGCAGGGCTTTCGTGGCCGGCGCGGCGTTCAGCAGGTCGTGGGCGATGTTCAGGGCCACGTGCGTCGGTTTGACCAGGACGGCGGCGCCGCCAATGTCCCGGAACAGCAGCTTCACCGCCGCGTTGGTCAGTTCAGGGTCATGCGTCCCGTCCAATGCCGCATCGGACAGACGGCGCAGGATCAGCGGTTCCTTCAACGCCACCGACCGGCCAGGGAAGTCCAGCAGCCTGGCCAGCAACGTCGAGCAGCAGAAGGACGTATGGAAAAGGTAGCCGGTGCGCGCTGCCGGCGCCATGGCAAGCCGTTGCAGGGCGTCAAGACCGATCGTCTGCACGGCGCCGTCATCCGCGGCGAAGCGGGTGTCCAGGAATGTGCTGGAAGACAGGGCCTCGATGGCGGTCTTGCGGAAAACAAAGCGCCTGCCCCGGACATCGAGGTCCATGGGGAATTGAATGACGCCGCTCTCCGCCACAAGCGCATCAGAACCGCTCACAGATCGATTTCCACGCGTACGTATGGGGTGACGCCGTCAATGCGCTGATCGACGATGGGCGCCTGGGTGCTGGTTGAGTTGGTGGAACGGCCTTGGCTGAGGATGCTTTCGGCACCGACCGAGACCTTGCCCTTCCATGGCGTCTTCCAGCTCAGCCCGGCGCCGATGGACTGGATGTTGGAATCCTGGCCGGGAATCTGCACGACATTGCCGACCACTTCGCCGGACAGGGATTTCTGCCGTTCGGGCAGTTCAAAGGTCTTCTTGTCCCACTCGGTCGGCACGCCCTTGGGAAACTGCGAGGCGGGGATGAGTTTGCCGCGGGTCAGGTTGCCGTTGATCGACACCCAGCCCTCCGTCGCCTTGCCCGGCGAAAGGTTCAGTGATTTCCCGGGCGTGGCCTGGGGCGCGTCGAATTCGGTGGCCAGCAGCTGCCGCTCCTTGTTGGACAGGCCTGAGAGCAGGGCGCGGTCGACGGGGTTCGCCTTGCGCTGCAGCAGGGCCTTGGTTTCCAGGCTGGGGCTGTTGATGGCGGGGTATTGCGATGATTTCTTGCCGAGGGCGCAGTCGCCCAGCAAGGACAGCTGGTCGAAGCTGTTGGCCTGTCCGGAGCAGAAAATCGCCAGGCCGCTGTCGAGATTGACGCCCTGTGGTTTCTGGTTGGGCCAGATCACGTTCGGATCCTTGGCGGCCTTCACCCAGGCGCGGTTGTCCGACTGCGGACCGGCTTCCAGCACCAGCAGCGCTTCAATCTGGCCGCTATGCACGTTCCAGACCGGTATCACGGTCGGGGTGGTGTTCGGCTTCAGCATCTGCCGGGTGGAGTTCTGGGCGTGCGCCAGCGACCCGCACAGCAGGGCAAGGAGCATCAGAACCAGAACGGGCAATTTGCGATTCATGGCGTCCATTGTAGTCATGTTGAACTTGGACGGCAAAACCGCCATTTGGTTCACGCCGAAGCGTGAACGGCTCTTCAATGCAGGCTCGGACTGCCGGGAACCGAGGTTTCCGGCCAGAACAGCGACAGCCCTTGGTCTTTGCTGAAGTGATAGGCCTGGCCGCAGAAGTCGCAATGCACGGTGATGTCGCCGTTTTCCTCCAGGGACTCGACCATCTCCTGCTCGCCCAGCGAAATCAGCGCGTTTTCCACGCGCTCGCGTGAACACGAGCAGGCGAAGCTGAGTGCCAGGCTGTCCAGCACGCGCGGCGATTCTTCGTGGAACAGGCGGTAAAGCAGGTCGTTCGGTTCCAGCGCGAAAAGCTCCTCGGCGCTGACCGTGTCGAACAGCATCTGCGCGCGCTGCCAGTCATCCGGGTCGCCCTGGGCTTCCGGCAGCTGCTGGATCAACAGGCCGACGGCCTGCTGGCCGCTGGCGAACAGCACGATGCGGGTCGGCAGCTGCTCGGATTGTTCGAAGTACTGTTCGAATGCCTCGGCCAGGGTGTCCGCCTGGAAGCCCACCAGTCCTTGATAGCGCTGCGGTTCGCGCTCCGGCGCGGTATCGCGCTCAATGGTGATGGCCATGATGGCGTCGCCGCCGAAGTCGCCCAGCGTGAGCGCGTCCGGAACCGGCGTGGCGAAATGCGCCAGGCCGCGCAATGTGCCTTTGGTGGTGCATTCGGTGAACAGGGTGCGGATCGGGCCGTCACCGCGCATCTGGATCGACAGCCGGCCGTCAATCTTGATCGAAGCGATGAACAGCGCGGAAGCCGCCGTGCACTGCGCCAGGTAATCGGCGACCGGCGCCGGATAGTCGGCGCGGCTTTCGATGGCCTGCCAGGTGCGGGTGAGCTTCACCAGCGCGCCGCGCACATTGGCGCCGTCCAGCATGAAGCGGGTCAAACTGTCGTCATTCTGGCTCATCGCATCCTCACAAACCTGCAACATTTCGTTACACTGAAGCGTATTTTACGCGACTTTCCGGGGTGTGGCTTTTGGCAAGATCGACACGGTCGAAGAAATGGCTGAAGCGCCTGTTTATCCAGCTTCCCCTGTGGTTCTGCCTCATCAGCATCGGACAGGTGCTGCTGCTTCGCTGGGTCGATCCGCCGGCCAGCAGTTTCATGGCCATCCACCAGGTTTCCGCCTGGCTGGGCGGCGACTTCGGCTACCGCATCGAATACCACTGGCGTGACCTGCCGGCGGTATCCGCGCAACTGCCCATTGCGGTGGTGGCCTCCGAGGACCAGCGCTTTCCCGACCACCATGGCTTTGATTTCCAATCCATGCGGAAAGCTTTCGAAAGCAACCGGAACGGCCGCAAAACGCGCGGCGGCAGCACCATCAGCCAGCAGCTGGCCAAGAACCTGTTCCTGTGGAGCGGGCGCAGCTATGTGCGCAAGGCGCTGGAAGCCTGGTACACCGTGTGGATCGAGCTGCTGTGGCCGAAACGGCGCATTCTTGAGGTGTATGTCAACGTGGTGGAGTTCGGTGACGGCGTGTACGGCGCCGAGGCCGCGTCCCGGCGCTTTTTCGGCAAACCGGCGAAGTCGCTGAACAGGACGGAGGCCGCCCGGCTGGCCGCGGTATTGCCGAACCCCAAGCACTACAGCGCCGGCAATCCCGGGCCGTATGTGCAACGCCGGACACGTGCCATCGAGCGGCAGATCCGGCGGCTGGGAGGACCCGGTTACTTGGATGCCTGCTGCGCGCGCTGATTTTGCTTTCCCGCCGAACGGCGCTACACTGATATCCGCCAGCAGGGAGAACAGCCATGAAAAACGTGAATTCGGTGTTGCAGGGCAAATCCGCCCAGGTTTATTCCTTGAGCGCCGGGGACTCGGTGCTTGAAGCCATCCGGATGATGGCCGAACACCACATCGGCTCGGTGATGGTGATGGAAGACGGCCGGCTGCAGGGCATCGTCACTGAGCGCGATTACGCCCGCAAGGTCATCCTGCTCGGACGGTCTTCCAGCGAAACGCCGCTCAGCGACATCATGAGCAGCCCGGTGCTGACCGTGAAGCCCACCGATACCGTCACCTACTGCATGACCCTGATGACCGACCGGAAGTTCCGCCACCTGCCGGTCTGTGACGGCGATGCCGTGTTGGGCCTGATATCGATCGGCGACCTGGTGAAAGCGGTGATCGAGCAGCAGCAGGAAGAGATCAGCCAGCTGCAGAGTTACATCGCCGGCTGATACGCCGTCAGCGCAGCACCAAATACGTGATCGCCACGAAATGGCTGGCGCTGCCGGCCAGCACGAACACATGCCAGATGGCGTGGTTGTGCCTGATCCGGTCCATCAGGTAGAAGATGGTGCCGAAGCTGTAGAACAGCCCGCCGATGCCCAGCCAGACCAGTTCCGCGGTACCGACCGTGCGCAGCATCGGACCGATGGCGAACACCACCATCCAGCCCATGGCCAGGTACATCAGG
>DATMWF010000147.1:0-8079 GCA_035562675.1 Arenimonas sp.
CGACAGCGGTTTCTGCGCCGTCAGCACCTTGTCCAGGCACAGGTAGCCGCCATAACTCATGCGGTCCTTGAAATCGGTGGTGATGCTGTCTTCCAGAGGGCGCTGGTTCGGGTTTTCGGGCATGCCGGCTCTCACGGTTTGTTTACGTTCCAAGTTTAACTTATCGGCTACACTATTTCAGGTTTGGCGCTTGGCAACCAAGGCCTCTGGAGAACGGAATGGGCAACGCGGTACGTTTTGAAATCGACTATCTGCAGTATCTGGACGCCGAGGGGCAGCTGCAGAACCCGGATCTTCCCGAATTCGCCCGCGACCGCGCGCAGCTGGTCGGCCTGTACCAGGAGATGCTGAAAGTGCGTTGCTTCGACGCCAAGGCCGTGGCCCTGCAGCGTACCGGCAAGCTCGGCACCTACGCGTCCTGCGTCGGCCACGAGGCCGCGCATGTCGGCATCGGCAGCGGCATGCATATCGACGACGTGCTGGCGCCCAGTTACCGCGAATACGGCGCCCAGTTCGTGCGCGGCGTCAAACCGCGCGAAGTGCTGCTGTATTGGGGCGGCGACGAACGTGGCAGCGATTTCTCCGGCCCCGCCCACGATTTCGCCTGGTGCGTGCCGATCGGCACCCAGTGCCTGCATGCCGCGGGCGCGGCCATGGCCTTCAAGCTGCGCGAAGAGCCGCGCGTGGCGGTGGCCTGCGTCGGCGACGGCGGTTCCTCGAAAACCGACACCAACGCCGCCATCAACGCAGCCGGCGCCTACGGCCTGCCGTTCGTGCTGTGCATCATCAACAACCAGTGGGCGATTTCGGTGCCGCGCGATTCCCAGACCGGCGCCGAGACCTTGGCCCAGAAAGGCCTGGCCGGCGGCCTCGAGTGCCTGCAGGTCGACGGCAACGACATCATCGCGGTCAAGGCCGCGGTCGAATTCGCGGTCAAGCGCGCCCGGCACGGCCATGGCGGCACGGTGCTGGAGCTGATCACCTACCGCCTCTCCGACCACACCACCGCCGATGACGCGCGCCGCTACCGCGACGACGAACAGGTCAAGCAGGCCTGGACGCGCGAACCGATCAAACGCCTGAAAAACTACCTGATGGCCAAGTCCTGGTGGTCGGAGCAGGAGGAACAGGATTGGACCGCGCACAGCAACGCCTGGGCCGATGCCGAAGTGGACGCCTACCTGGCCACCACCGTGCAGCCGCTGGCGTCGATGTTCGATTACCTGTATGCCGAAGCGCCGCATGACGTGGCCGAGCAGCGCGCGCAGGCGCTGGCCTGGGAGAAACGCTGATGGCCGCGATCACCCTGATTGAAGCGCTGACCCTGGCCATGGCCCATGAAATGCGCGCCGACGCCAGCGTGCTGGTGCTGGGCGAAGACGTCGGCGTCAACGGCGGCGTGTTCCGCGCCACTTCCGGCCTGATCCAGGAATTCGGCCCGAACCGGATCATCGACACGCCGCTGGACGAAACCACCATCGCCGGCCTGGCGGTCGGCTTGGCGGCGCAGGGCATGAAACCGATCGCCGAAGCGCAGTTCGACGGCTTCATGTATCCGATGGTCGACCACATCATCTGCCACGCCGCGCGCATGCGCAACCGCACCCGCGGCCGGCTGAGCTGCCCGATGGTGCTGCGCGTGCCCTGGGGCGGCGGCATCCGCGCGCCCGAGCACCATTCGGAAGCCAATGAATCGATCTTCACCAACGTGCCGGGCCTGCGCGTGGTGATTCCTTCATCGCCACAGCGCGCCTACGGCCTGCTGTTGGCGGCCATCCGCGATCCGGATCCGGTCATCTTCTTCGAGCCGAAACGCATCTACCGGCAGTACAAGGAAGAGGTGCCGGACGACGGCGAAGCGCTGCCGCTGGATGTCTGCTTCGTGCTGCGCGACGGCTCGGACGTGACCCTGGTGACCTGGGGCTCGCAGGTCAAGGAAACCCTGGAAGCCGCCGAAGCCCTCGACAAACAGGGCATCAGCGCCGAAGTGATCGACGTCGCCACCATCAAGCCGCTGGACTTCGACACCATCCACGAATCGGTGAAGAAAACCGGACGCTGCGTGATCGTGCATGAAGCGCCGCGCACCGCCGGCTTCGGCGCCGAGATCGCCGCGCAGCTGGCTGAAAAAGCCATGTTCGATCTGGTCGCGCCGGTCGAACGCGTCACCGGCTTTGATACCCATATCCCTTTATTCCGGCTGGAAATGAAATATCTGCCCAGCGTCGAAAAAATCATCGCGGCGGTAAAACGCACCCTGGCAGTGAGCTGATCATGACTGACGTAAAAACCTTTTATCTTCCCGACCTCGGCGAAGGCCTGCCGGACGCCGAAATCGTCGAATGGCATGTGCAGGTCGGCGAAACCGTCCTGCTCGACGCGCCGCTGGTATCCATGGAAACCGCCAAAGCCGTGGTGGAAGTGCCCTCGCCGTTTTCCGGCAAGGTACTGAAACTGGCCGGCAAGGCCGGCGACGTGATCCTGACCGGCGCCGGCCTGGTGGAGATCGCGCTCGATCCGGGCCTGCCGCAGCGCGCCGATGCCCAGGATACCGGGCATCATCACGGCGCACCGCCTGCCCCGATGCCGGCAGCGGCCGCGCCGGAACCCGTTTCCGTATTCGATGAGCCCGAACAGGACGAGGCCGATGCCGGCACCGTGGTCGGCGCCATGGAAAGCTCGAATGCCATCCGCGCCGAACTGGCCATCGCCATCGGCGGCGTCAAGGCCATGCCGGCCGTGCGCGCACTGGCCAAGAAACTGAAAGTCGACCTGAGCCGCGTGAACCCCAGCGGCGCAGACGGCGTGATCACTTTGGCCGATGTCAAGGCGGCGGCCGCCAATCCGCCGCCGCCGACTGCAGGCGCAACGCAAATGGCATCAGCTTCCTACAACGCACCGGCCGCGCGCACCGGGCCACCGGCCGCCGCGTTCATGCCGCCACCGGCCGGCGACGACCGCGACGAACCGATCCGCGGCGTGCGCCGCAACATGCTGCGCACGATGAGCGCCGCGCATGCCGAAGTGGTGCCGACTACCCTGATGGACGACGCCGACCTCAGCGCCTGGGCGCCGGGTGAAGACATCACCGTGCGCACCCTGCGCGCGCTGGCCGTGGCGGCGAAAGCCGAGCCGGCCATGAACGCCTGGCTGAACGCGAAGGACGGCACCCTGCGCCGGCACAGCGCCGTGCACATCGGCGTCGCCATCGACTCCGCCGAGGGCCTGTTCGTGGCTTCGCTGAAGCATTGCGATTCCCGTGAGGGCGCCCAGCTGCGCGCCGAACTCAACCGCCTGCGCGACGGCGTGCGCAACCGAACGCTGCCGCCGGAAGACCTGTCCGGTTACACCCTGATGTTCTCGAATTTCGGCGTGTTCGCCGGCAAATACGCCACGCCCGTGGTGGTGCCGCCGTGCGTGTGCATCGTCGGCGCCGGCAGGCTGTATCATGCGGTGGTTCCGGTCCTGGGCGGCATGGAAACGCACCGGATGATGCCGATTTCACTGACTTTCGACCACCGCGCCGCCACCGGCGGTGAAGCCGCGCGCTTCCTGCGGGCGATGATCGACGACCTGCAGCGGGCGCGCTAGGCGCGCACGTTCAGTCTTCCAATACTTCCACCCGGTCACGGCCCTTGTTCTTGGCCAGGTACAGCGCCTGGTCGGCGGCACGGAACACGGCCGACGGATTGTCCCGGCCGGCATGGCTGTCGGCCAACCCGATCGACACGGTGACCCGGGCCGGCAAGCCATGCCGGCGCGCAAGTCCCTGACGCAGGCGTTCGACCACGACACGGGCGCCGGCGACCGGCGTGTCCGGCATGATGATCAGGAACTCTTCACCGCCGTAACGCACCGCGAAATCGCCGCTGCGGTTGGCGAGACGGATTTCTTCGGCGACCGCATACAGCACACCGTCTCCGGCTTCATGGCCGAAGCCGTCATTGATGTTCTTGAAGTGATCGATATCGATCACGGCGAATGCGTAGATCCGGTCGCGGCGCCAATGCATGGCATTCGCGTCCAGCAGTTTATTCAAACCGGACCGATTGAGCAGCCCGGTCAAGGCGTCGTGGTTGGCTTCCTGCTCCAGTTCGGCGTTCTCGACCTCGAGCGCGCGCTGGTAGTGCAGCAACTGTTTGGTGATATGCGTGTTTTCCTCGGCCAGGCGCTTCAGCTCGAGATTGCTCTGCCGCAATTCAAGCAGGTTCATGACCTGCCGTGCGATGGCCGACAACGCCGCCGATTGCTATGGCGTCAGGCGGTGCGGCGAATCCCCGATGACGCAGATGGTGCCGAGCGCGACCCCTTCGCGGGTCACCAGCGGCGCACCCGCGTAAAAACGGATGTGCGGCGCATCGGTCACCAGCGGGTTATTGACGAACCGCGCGTCGAGCCGGGCGTCTTCCACCACCATCACCTCGTCCGGCCGGCGTATGGCGTGGTCGCAGAAAGCGACCGAGCGCGGGAGCTCAAGGCTGTCAAGGCCGAGATGGGCCTTGAACCACTGCCGGTCATGGTCGATCAGGGACACCAGCGCAATCGGCGTGCCGCACAGGGTGCTGGCCAACAGCACCAGGTCTTCGTAGGCCTGCTCCGGCAGGCTGTCGAGGATACGCAGGCGCTCCAGCGCGGCCAACCTGGCGAAGTCGGCGGCATCCTGTGTCTGCGGGGTCTGCGGGGCGTTCATGCAACCGCCCCGGCCGTCAGCACGCCGGAGGTACTGTGCGGAAAATGCCTTGTCGGGCGATTGCCGCGGCGCACCGACGATAGAAAGGCCTGGCAGCCATCAGCCGGCCACGTTTTCGGATGCGTCCTGGAAAATGGCTTCCAGCGCGTCCAGCACGTGGCTTTCTTCGGCCAGTTCGGCCAGCTCGGAAACCGCTTTCAGCACGTGCCAGGCCGACTTGCCCTCGGCCTTGATTCTGGCCAGCAGGGCGCCGGCTTCGCGCGGATTGTCGAAGCCCTTGCTCTGCAGCAGCACATCGCCGTTGGCATGGCTTAACTTGAAGTAGAATTTGCCGTCCTTCTCGCGGTACTGCTTGAACACCGGCAAGGCCGGCTTTTCTTCCAGCGACGACTTGCTTACGGTCTTGCTGCGCAGGTCACGCAGGCCGACCGCGAAGCGCAGTTCTTTCAGCAGCGGCGTGGCGATGGCGCGCGCTTTGGCGGCGCCGGCCTGCAGGATGGCCTCGATGCGGGCCGGGTCATTGATCAGTGCATCGTATCGTGCGCGCATCGGTGCAATCTCGGCTTCGATGACGGCGAACAACTGCTGCTTGGCTTCGCCCCAGGCGATGCCCTGTGCGAAAGCCGTGCGCATGGCATCGGTCTGTTCCGGGGTGGCGAACGCCTGGTACAGCTGGAACAGGGCCGAACCCTCCACGTCTTTCGGCTCGCCCGGCGCCTTCGAATCGGTGATCAGGCCCATGATCTGCTTCTTCAGCACAGACGGCTCGGCGAACAACGCGATGGTGTTGTCGTAGCTCTTGCTCATCTTTCGGCCGTCCAGGCCCGGCAGGGTGGCGACCGATTCCTCGATGACCGCCTCCGGCAGGACGAAGTGCTCGCCGCCGTAGATATGGTTGAAGCGGGCGCCGAAATCGCGTGCCATTTCGATGTGCTGCACCTGGTCGCGGCCGACCGGCACTTTGTGCGCGCCGAACAGCAGGATGTCGGCCGCCATCAGCACCGGGTACATGAACAGACCGGCGTTGATGCCGGCATCTTCATCATGGCCCTCGGCGGCGTTCTTATCGACCGCCGCTTTGTAGGCATGCGCCCGGTTGAGCAGGCCCTTGCCGGCCACGCAGGTCAGCAGCCAGGTCAGCTCGGGGATTTCCGGGATGTCGGACTGCCGGTAGAACCAGACGTTATCCGGATCCAAGCCGCAGGCCAGCCAGGCGGCGGCGATCTCCAATGTGGATTGCTGCACGCGCGCCGGATCCTGCACCTTGATCAGCGCATGGTAATCGGCCAGGAAGTAGAAGCTCTGTACATCGGCTTTCAGGCTGGCGGCCACAGCCGGGCGGATCGCACCGGCGTAGTTGCCGAGATGCGGGGTTCCGGACGTGGTGATGCCGGTCAATACGCGCTGGATTGCCATCAGGGGGTGATCTTAATCGGCCGCGTCCTGGACGACTTCACCCGCTTTCTCGACATCCTTACCGATGCCGGCCATGGTGTTGCAAGCAGACAGGGATAAAGCGAATGAAACCAGTAAAACGGCGGAAACGAGCTTTTTCATAGTATCTCCAGGGGAATATCAATAACGCATCAGGGTGGACTTGCCGAACAGGCTTTCGACCAGGTCGACGGCCAGGATGCCGGTACGGTTATGTTCATCGAAAGCCGGGTTTAATTCAACTATGTCCAAGGACGCCATCAGGCCGGTGTCGGCGATCATCTCCATCACCAGCTGCGCTTCGCGGTAATTCGGGCCGCCCGGCACGGTGGTGCCGACGCCCGGCGCGATGGCCGGATCGAGGAAATCGACGTCGAAGCTGACGTGCACATGGGTGTTTTCATCGACGCCTTCCAAGGCCGCCTCGATGGAGCGCTTCATGCCGAGTTCGTCGATATGGCGCATGTCGTAGATGTCGAGCCCGAAATGCTTGACCAGGCGCTTCTCGCCGACATCGACCGAACGGATGCCGATCTGGCGGATCTGCTCGGGAAGCAGCGCCGGCTTGGAACCGCCCAGATGGGTCAGGGCCTCCGGGCCCAGTCCGCACAGGCAGGCCACCGGCATGCCGTGGATATTGCCCGAGGGTGTGACCTCACTGGTGTTGAAATCGGCGTGGGCGTCGAGCCACAGCACGCGCAGCTTCTTTCCGTTTTCCCTGCAGTAGCGGGCCACGGCGGTGATCGAGCCGATGCCCAGGCAGTGATCGCCGCCCAGCACCACCGGCAGCTCACCGCGGTTCAGGCTGTCGTACACGGCCTCCATGGTCAGCCGGTTCCACTCGACCACTTCCGGCAGATGCCGGTAGCCGTTGACCGGCGGCTGCCAGGGGTTGACCGGACCCTGCAGGTTGCCGTAATCCTGGACTTCCAGCCCGCGTGAACGCAGGGCATCGGCGATGCCGGCGACGCGCAGGGCCTCGGGGCCCATGGAGGCGCCGCGGTGACCGGCACCGATGTCGGTCGGAACGCCGATCAGGGCGATTTTCGGGTAATCGAGCTTCATAGAACACCAGATGCGTTTGGACCGCTAGTTTAGCGAACTTAAGCGCGCTTTACCCGGAAATTTTGGCTGCCCCTGAGACGCGGGCACGGATCATGCTTGCTGTGCATGGTGAGGAATTTGCTGAGGCGATGGTGCCGGCACCCGGATTCACTTAGGCTGTCAAATCAAGCTATCTGCGCAGTTTTTGCGCAAATGCCCCAATGGTGCCCCAATGACCGTTTATCGGCAACTTCCAATTGCACCCGAATGAGTGCTTATCGGCAACCCTAGAATACCAGAATGGGGCAGTCCTCGAAATGCGTTTCCACGCGGCAGCTGCTAACTGTTCCGTCGGGATACGGAACCGCCGCCCCGGATCACTGTGGCCGGAGCGTCATAGGTCTGGATAGCTTAATTGTGTACAACTCTTAGTGTCTAGATTGCCCATATTGTCCCAATATCTACCTTTACCGATGCAGACGATGCACTTTACACATCGCGAGCAGTTAAAAAGAGACAACTTCTAGACACTAATTCAAGCACCTAGCGAAATCGCGCGACCGGGCGCGCCCCTATCCCTAAGCTCAAAACAGTAGTAATGACCCTGCCCCTGCAGGACCGTGCCCCTACCCTACTCGGGGGTCACTTTCTCCCCCGCACTAGCTAGGCCAAGTGTGGGGGGGTGCCGGACCTAGAATCTGTAATTCAGGAGATATCAACTTCTCATTATATTTTTCGCGAAAATTTAAAAATGTGCGGGCGATTCACCCAGCTTCCCAATAAAGCGCTGAGTAGAAACGGCGGAGCAACATATATTCGACACATATTTCTTAACACAACCAGTCACCGTGCATTTACTATCAATAGGTATTTTTTGGGGGAAAAATCAAAACTTCATCCTCTGAATCCGT
>DATMWF010000148.1:0-1590 GCA_035562675.1 Arenimonas sp.
TGGGTGATGAAATCCATCGTCGGCATTCTTGCGGTAGGCTTCATTCCCGCAATGATTTTCGCCTGGATTTTTGAATTGACGCCGGATGGTTTAAAGCGTGATTCAGAAGTACCGGAAGACCAATCGATTGCGCCGCAGACCGGGCGCCGGATGGAGCGCTTGATCATCGCCGTATTCGCGCTGGCCTTGGTGTTTTTCGGCGTCGATAAGTTTGTGCTGGCTCCGAAGCGTGAAGCGGCCCTGGTTTCTGTTGCCACCCAAGCCATTACTGACGAAGCCGAGCGAAAGGAATCGGTCGGGAATGAAAAGTCCATCGCGGTGCTGGCGTTCACCGATCTCAGCCCGGACAAGGACCAGGAGTACTTCTCGGACGGCATCGCCGAAGAGATTTTGAACTCGCTGGTGCGGGTCAAGGGCCTGAAAGTGGCCGGACGGACCTCGTCGTTCTCGTTCAAGGGTAAGAACGAGGATATCCGCAGCATCGGTAAAGCCCTGGGCGTGGCGCATGTGCTGGAAGGTTCGGTCCGCAAGCAGGGTGAAAAGGTCCGCATCACCGCGCAGCTGATCCGCACCGAGGACGGCTTCCACCTGTGGTCGGAAACCTTTGACGGCGATCTGCAGGATGTGTTCGAGCTGCAGGAGCGCATCGCGCAGGCCATTACCGGCAAACTGGAAGTGATCCTGCAGGGTGAGCAGAAATCCCGTTTGGTTCAGGTTGGTACCAGCAACACCGAAGCCTATGCCCTGTATCTGCAGGCTACCGCTATATTCAACCGCCGCGAGGGCGCGCGCTTTACCGAAGCGATCGAGATGCTCAAAAAGGCCATCGCGCTCGATCCGCAGTATGCCCGCGCCCATTCGCGGCTGGCGGCGCTGTATAACGTCCACTCAAACTACACAGGCGGCACGGCCTACGCGACGGTAATGCCCTTAATCGAATCCCATGCCCGGCGCGCCACCGAACTCGATCCAGCCTTGGCGGAGCCTTTTGCCGCCATGGGCGCGGCACTGAGCGAGCGCCGCAGGTATACCGAAGCCTTGGCAGAATTTTCCGAGGCATTGAAGCGCGATCCGGACGATGTGACCGCTAATTTCTGGCTCGGTGTCAGTTTGATCAATACCGGGTATATCCGGGAGGGAAATGCCGCGATTGACCGTGCGCTGGCCATTGATCCTTTGATGCCCAATGCGTTGCTATGGCGTGCGCGGAATTATATCTTTGACGGCAATCTGGAAAACGGCGAACGGATGCTGCGCCTGGCGGCCGAGGGCGGGCATGTTTTCGTCGGTATCGGCCAGACCAAACTGGATATCGCCCGCGGCGACAAGGCCGCCGCCGTCAGCTCGCTGACCAAAGGCCTTGCCGGCTACTTCACCAGCGCTTTTCCGCCTGAAGCGGCGGCGGTGTTCTCAAAAGCCATCTATGGCGATGCCGAAGCCAAGAAGCAGGCCACGGCATTGATAAACGCCTACCTGGCGACGAAGCCGGAATATGTCGCGGGTGTGGTGCCCTATGTGTTGATGCGGATGGGCGAGGTGGGCCGCGGTCTTGAACTGGCGAAAAACATTACGGCGAACGACTCGATGGTG
>DATMWF010000149.1:0-2038 GCA_035562675.1 Arenimonas sp.
TGACGACATCGGTTTCGCCCTCCACGGACAGCTCGATGGGCTTGTTGGCGATATGCCCGCGGTTGGCCTCGACCAGCTGGGTGGCCAGTTTGTGGATGTTGCACTGGCCCATGCCGCGCTCGTTGCGCGACAGCATCAGCAGCGCCGTGGTCAGGTCGGTGCACTGCAGCGCGGCGCGGTCGATGCGCAGCAGGCGCTGG
Source organism: Arenimonas sp. (assembly GCA_035562675.1). Classification (GTDB taxonomy): domain Bacteria; phylum Pseudomonadota; class Gammaproteobacteria; order Xanthomonadales; family Xanthomonadaceae; genus Arenimonas. The sequence goes on from DATMWF010000149.1 coordinate 201, forward strand.
CGCATCTTCTCGGTGAGTTCGGGGTTGGCCAACAGCAGCTCGGTGGCGCCGCGTATGACCGCCAGCGGCGTGCGCAGTTCGTGGCTGACATCGGCGTTGAACTCGCGGTCCCGGCGCACGATCTGGGTCATCCGGCTGGAATAATCGTCCAGCGCGGAGGCCAGCTGGCCGACCTCGTCATCGGGAAACAGCGGCGCCAGTTTCTGCGAGCTTTCCTTGCCGACCATGGCCCTGAGCTTGCGCGCCAGTTCCAGCACCGGGCTGATGACCCGGGACGAAGACCAGATGCCGATCAGCCAGGCCAGCAGGGAGAAGATGGCGATGGCGATCACCACCATGAACACCAGGCGCTGTTCGCTGATGCTGGCGCTGGTCACGTCGTAACGGACGTAGCTGACCAGGTCGGCGTCGCGGCGGATGGCGTACTTGTAACGGTGCAGCCTGCCGTTGCTGTCGACTTCCTCGATGTCGTACACGCCGGTCTTCAGGTTCTGCAGCGCCAGCGGCATTTTGTAGGCGTTGCGGGTGCTCCAGATCTTCGCCGACAGCATGGAGAACGTGGCGGTGCCCTGCGGGTTGCTGCGCACCTGCTGCACGAAGTTGTCGACCTCGCGCTGCAACGTGCTTTCGATCAGCTGGCCTTCGAGCTTGGAGCGCAGATACAGCGACGATATGGCGAACAGCGCCGTCAGCCCGAAACCGAGCAGGAAAAAGGAAAAGATGATCCGGGTGCGGAGTCTACGCCGGTACTGCATCGGGATCGACGATCCGGTAGCCTATGCCATGCCGCGTCTGTATCAGGTGGGTGGGGAACGGCTTGTCGATGGCGGCCCGCAGGCCATGGATATGCACGCGCAGGCTGTCCGAATCCGGCAGCTCTTCGCCCCAGACCTTGGTTTCCAGCTCGGTGCGGGTGACCACGGACGGCGATGACTCCATCAAGGCCTGCAGTATCTTCAAGGCCGTCGGGTTGAGCTGGATCGCTTCGCCGGCACGGCGCACTTCCAGGGTGTCCAGGTTGTATTCAAGGTCCGCGATGTTGAGCACGCGCGACACGTTGGCCTTGGTACGGCGGGCCAGCACCTGCAGGCGCGCCTCCACTTCCTGCAGCGCGAACGGCTTGACCAGGTAATCGTCGGCACCGGACTCAAAGCCGGCCAGTTTGCTTTCCAGGGAATCACGGGCGGTCAGCATCAGCACCGGCGTCTGCTTGCGGCCTTCCATGCGCAGCTTGCGGCAGACTTCGATGCCGTCGATGCCGGGCAGGTTCAGGTCGAGCACGATGGCGTCGAAGTCATTGACCACGGCCAGGTGCAGACCGGTCACGCCGTCGGCGGCGTAATCGACCGTGTGTCCGCGGTCTTCGAGGTAATCGCCGATGTTGGCGGCGATGTCCCGGTTGTCTTCAATGACCAGTAAACGCATGGCGTGATCCCTCAGTTGATTCGTATCGGGGTGGCTGTGTCGAACTTCGCCTTCTCGGCGGCCCGGCGTTTGGCGGCCACCGTCATGCAGGAGCGCTTGGACATATTGGAACCGATTTCCTTGACCTGCCGGCAGATCATCCGGCTGTCCGCATGACCGGCGGCCAGGATGTCGTTGGCGCGCTTCTGGTTGGCCAGATTCTGCTCCGCCGCGGAGGGATTCTGTTCAATCGCGTCCAGAAGCTTATAAAGCTCGCGTCGATCGGCATCGGCGAGTTCGGAGTATTCGTTGCCGCCGATGGCCTTCATGATATCGGCACGCTGGGCGGTGAGGTTGCCCTTGGTGATGTCCAAACTCACCGGCGCATCAGAGGCGGCCGACAGCGTGGTGGAAAGCAACAGCAGACCGGTAAA
>DATMWF010000150.1:0-2376 GCA_035562675.1 Arenimonas sp.
AGCCATCGACCACCGGGCTCTGATAGACTTGATGAAACAGCATCAGCGCTATCAGAAACCGACCGGAACGAAATGACGCCAGCCTCCGCTTCACGCATCCGCCTTGCCGTCCTGGCCGGCCTGTTGTCCGCCGCCTTGCCGTCCGCCGCCGAACAGACCCTGGTCCGCGCTGGCAAGCTCATCGATGTCGACAAGGGCGTGGTGCTGAGCGATCAGGCCATCCTGATCGAGGACGGCCGCATCATGTCGGTGCAGCCTTACCGCGCCGGGCTGTCCGACAAGGCTAGGCGGCTTGACTGGTCGGCGTTCACCGTGGCGCCGGGCTTCATGGACATGCACACGCATCTGGCCGGCGATATCCAGAATTTCAGCGTCGAAGCCTACCTGAAAGCCAAGCCCGAAGACGATGTGCTGGCCGGCGTCGCCAACGCCCGCAAGACCTTGCAGGCCGGATTCACCACCGTGCGCGACGTCGGCAGTTACAATGGTTTCGTCGACGTGTCGCTACGCGACGCCATCGCCAAGGGCTGGTTACCCGGCCCACGGCTGTTCACCGCAGGGGCTTACGTGACCGTGCCGGGCGGCGGCGGGGAAGTGTCCGGGCTGGTCGATGCCGGCCGGATTCCGGTCCGCATGCGCCAGGGCGTCGCCAAAGGCACGGCTGAGGTCATCGCAAAGACAGACCTTATCCTTGATCACGATGTCGATTGGATCAAGATGATCGTCACCGGCGCGGTGTTGACCGACGGCACCGACGTCAACACCTCGGAGTACAGTGAAGACGAGGTCCGCTCGGCGGTCGAGACGGCCGGTCGGCGCGGGCATTTCGTGACCGGACACGCGCATGGCGCGCAGGGCGTCAAGAACACCATCCGCGGCGGTGCCCGTTCCGTCGAGCACGCCTCGTTGATCGATGATGAAGGCATTGCCTTGGCCAAACGGCTAGGCACGTATCTGGTGATGGATATCTACAACGGCGATTACATAGACACCGTCGGCCGGCAACAGCAATGGAGCGCGGAATCGCTGCAGAAGAACCTGGACACCACCGAGGCGCAGCGCCAGGGGTTCCGCAAGGCGGTCGAGGCCGGCGTCAACATCGCCTACGGCACCGATGCCGGCGTGTACCCGCATGGCGACAACGCCAGACAGTTTCCGTACATGGTGCGCTATGGCATGACGCCGATGCAGGCCATCCAGTCCGCGACCATCAACGCCGCACGCCTGTTGGATAAACAAAAAGAACTCGGCTCGGTCGTGCCGGGTAAACCGGCCGATCTGGTGGCGATGGGATGCGACCCGGTTGAAAAAATCGCATGCACCGCGGATGTCCAGTGGGTGATGAAGGCCGGCGAATCCATCAAGGGGAAAGCGAATAATGACTAGCGCGAAAAAGCTCGGATTCTGGATGTGCCTGTCGCTGGTGATCGGAAATACCATCGGCATGGCGATCTTCATGCTGCCGGTCGCCATGGCGCCGCTCGGTCCCAATGCCATCTGGGGTTGGCTGATCGCGGTGACCGGTTTTCTGTTCATCGCCACGGTGTTCGCGTTCATGGCCAGGCAGATGCCGAAAGCACATGGTCCATACGGCTATATCCGGGAAAACATCGGCAACCTGCCGGCGTTCATCGCCATGTGGTGTTACTGGGTAAGTTCGTGGGTTACCCTGCCGGCGTTGGCCATCGCGGTCGTCGCCTATACCCAGAGCACCTTTCCGGACCTGCCGATGCCGAACAGCGCCATCAGCGCCATCGCGCTGATCTGGCTGTTCGTGGGCATCAACAGCCGCGGCGCGGTGGCCGGCGGCACGGCGCAGGTGCTGACCACGCTGCTGAAATTGATTCCCCTGATGGCGGTCATCGGCATCGGACTGTGGATGATGGTCACCCAGCCGGAATTGAAGGCGGTCAGCCTGGCGCCTTCGCCGGTCAACTTCGAAAACCTGATGGCCGCCACGGCGCTGGGCGTCTTTGCGATGCTGGGCATCGAATCGGCCAGTATCCCCGCCGAAAACGTCGACCGTCCGGAAATCACCATTCCGCGGGCTACCTACGCCGGCACGCTGATCGTCGCCGTCATTTACCTGAGCGTCACCGCCGTGATGCTGTATCTGATCCCGTATGCCCAGCTGGCGGGTTCCCAGGCGCCGTTCGTGGATATGCTGAAAGGCTATCTGGGTGACGGTGTCGGCCAGTGGATGGGTGTTTTCGTGGTCATCAGCGGCCTTGGCGCCCTGAACGGCTGGACGCTTCTGGTCGGCCAGATGACCCGTACCATGGCGTTGAACGAAACCATGCCGCGCGGACTGAGCGGCCTGAATGCCGCCGGTGCGCCGATCAGGGCTTTGCTGCTGGCCGGTGTCATGTGTACGAT
>DATMWF010000151.1:0-2119 GCA_035562675.1 Arenimonas sp.
GATGTTGATGCCGTCGAAGCGGGTGGTGCTGGCGCCATGCGAGACCGCCGAAACCTGTCCCGGCTGGCCTTTGCCGTCGAAGAACGAGCCGCCGCTGCGGAAATCGGAGGCGTCGCAGATGGCGCTGCAGGCATTCCAGAACTCCGGGGTGCGGATCTGGTACGCCACGTCCTCGACCATGCCCTTGATCTTGCCGTTCTCGATTTCATAGAACAGCTGGCCGCCGAACTGGGCGTTGTAGCGCTGCTGGTCGATGGAGAACGAGCCGCGGCCGAGGATATAGATGCCTTTCTCGACGTCCTTGACCATCTCGGCGACGCTGAGCGGGGTCTTGCCCGGCGCCAGCGACACGTTGGCCATGCGCTGGAACTGCACGCTGGACCAGGAATCGGCGTAGCAGCAGCCGTGCGACTCGGATTCGCCGATGATATGCGCCTGGTCGCGGATAGCCTGGTAATTCACCAAGGTGCCGTCCTTGACCAGATCCCAGCGCTTGGTTTTCACGCCCTCGTCGTCGTATCCGACGGCGCCCAGCGTCGTCGGCTCGGTTTTGTCGGCGTACAAGGTGACGATATCGCTGCCGTACTTGAATTTTTCCTTGAGTTTGTCGAGCGTGGCGAAACTGGTGCCGGCGTAATTGGCTTCATAACCCAGCACGCGGTCGAGTTCGAGCGGATGACCGACGTTCTCATGGATGGTCAGGAACAGGTTGCTGGGGTCGAGCACCAGATCGTACTTGCCGGGCTTGACCGACGGCGCCTTGAGCTTCTGGACCGCATGCCGGGCCGCCTGTGCCGCGTCCTGGACGATGTCGTAGCGGTCCTTGTAGGCCGTCAGGCCGTTCGGCAGCGCGATCGACCGTCCGCCGTCGAGGTATTCGTAGCCCATGCCCATCGGCGAGGACATGGCGTTGCGGGTGCGGAACTTGCCGCTGGCCTTGTCGATGGCGGTGACCGTGAAATTCGGCCATATGCGGTGCACGTCCTGATCGATGTAGGAGCCGTCGGTCGAGGCGAAATATTTCTGTTCATTGACCATGAACATCTGTGAGTTGACGAAATTGGCGCCGGCCGCCAAAGCGGCGGCATTGGCCGACAGCAGCAGCTCGGCCTTTTCCTTGACCGGCACCTGCATGCCGTTCTTGACCAAGGGCGTCGACCAGGACACCTCGCCGACGCCTTTTACCGGCGCCAGACGCACGGGTTCGGTCTGCGCCACGGCATTCGCCTTAGCAATGGCCACCGCCTGCTTGGCGGCCTTGACGATGCCGGCGTTGGACAGATCGCTGGTGGCCGCGAAGCCCCAGGTGCCGTTGGCGATCACCCGGATGCCGATGCCGGTCGATTCGGTATTGGCGATGCTCTGCACCTTCATTTCGCGGGTCAGGATGGACTGCCGCAGGTAACGGCCGATGCGCACGTCGCAGTAACTGGCGCCGGCGGCGGTGGCCGCGTTCAAGGCCAGGTCGGCCATGGTTTTCTTGCGCGCCGGATCCATCTTGACCAGCAGCGCTTCGGCAGCCACGGCATGGCTGAAACCGGGAACCAGCAGCCCGGTCAACCCGATGCCCGAAGCCGTCAGAAAATTCCGTCTATTCATCTATATGCACTCCAAAATCAAGGGGGCCGCCATGGGGCCAAAGACCGATTTCCATTATCTTAGCGCATATTTTCCCGCTGCAAGGCACTGGGCGCTTGGATGGATCGGCAGGCTGATGTACGATGATATCCGGGTGGTCCAAAGCGGACCGGAAGCGGCTGAAGCGGTTCCGGAAAAGTCGCGGGTAGCGCCGGCAACAGAAACCACCTGGATGAATAGCCCGTTTATGCGTATTGGTTTGATTTTTAAAGTCTTCATCGTACTGGCCGTCGCCGGCACCCCGTTGGCTGGCCATGCCGGCCCGCCGGAACGTCCTGACCTGCCATTGGTCGGCGCATTGCCGACCGGCGACGACAGCCCACTCGACAAAGCCCTGATACCGAAGCTTGAGGCCAATCCCGGCATGTCCGGCTTCCGCCTGATACCCAACGGCATGGAGGCCTTCGCCCTGCGCGCCATGACCGCGCGCGCCGCCAGCCGCAGCCTGGATATCCAGTACTACATCTGGCACAACGACACC
>DATMWF010000152.1:0-6735 GCA_035562675.1 Arenimonas sp.
TTTGGCATGCAACAGCCAGAAAATCCTGTCGCGGTTTATGACCATCGAAAACGGATCGAGTTCGAGCGCTGTGTCTATCCTTTTGATTGCTTCATCATGCTTGCCGCTGTTGGCAAGCAGCTCGGCATACCATTGATGCGCAGTCGCGTATTTGGGGTTGAGTTCAATCGCACGCCTGAACGCTTTTTCCGCACCAGCCCAGTCATATTCCCAATAATAGACCGCTTCACCAAGCGAGGCATGGGCCTCGGCCAAGCCCGGGTCCAGTTCGAGCGCTTTCAGCGCCGCCGCCTTCGCTTGTGGCATGTAGTCTTTGCGCCTGAAATCACCGTAATTGGGGAACAGGGTGTATGTATCGGCCAATCCACTGTAGGCAAGCGCATAACCCGGGTCCTTTTCGATGGCTTGTTTGAAAAACGCAACCGCCTTCTCGAATTCCTTGGTTTCCCGCTTATTCCAGTGATAACGGCCCTGAAGATAATACTGGTAGGCCTCGCTGTCCTCGGTTCCGGCATTCACCAGCTGTATTTTCTGGTTGTCCTGAAGGATGATCTGCAATTTGCCGGCAATGGCCTGGGCAATGCTTTCCTGCAGCGCGAATACGTCCTTCAGGTCGCCATCATAGGTTTCCGACCATAAATGAAAGCCGTCGCTGACCCGGATCAACTGCGCGGTGATGCGCACCTTATCGCCCTGCTTGCGGACCGAACCTTCGAGCACATTGGCCACGCCCAAGGCCTTTCCAATGACGCGGATATCCTGGTTCTTGCCTTTGAAGAAAAACGATGATGTCCTGCCCGCGACTTTAAGGTCGTTGACGCGCACAAGCGAATTCAGTATCTCCTCGGCCATGCCGTCCGAAAAATACTCCTGGTCCTTGCCCGGGCTAAGATCGGCAAAGGCCAGCACGGCTATGGACTTTTCATTGCTCGACCTTTCCTTCCGGGCCGCCTTATCGACCAGCGCATCCGTAGTTAGGGTGACCAGTGCGGCCTCGCGCTTCGGCGCCAACACGAATTTATCGAACCCGAAATAGACCACCGCCAGGATCAACATGGCCACAATCAGCCGATTCATTTTCTGAGCGGTCTGCGGTCCGATCGACTGTTCTTCCGGTATTTCCGAATCGCGCTTCAGGCCATCCGGCGTCAGTTCAAAAATCCAGGCGAAGATCATGGCTGGAATAAACCCAGTCGCAAGAACGCCGACCAGCGTCTTCATCACCCAGCCGGGCGCCTCGAATACCGGCAACAAGGTAGCGGCCACTTGCGTCAGCAACCAGGCACCGACCAGATACAGCCCGGCCATACGGATGACGTTGCGGCGCTTGAGTTCGCTCAGAAATCCAGTCAAAAGGTTATCTCCGTCGCGCTACGCGTTGCCCGATGGCTCCCCATGAAACATCCCCCGATGTCCTTGCAAGGCAAGATAGCGCTGGCAATGCCCCATAGTACATGAGTTTTTTGCATCATTATCAGATGCTTGGCAAGAATAATTCTTGCCGATGCGCGCGGTATCAGTGGATGTCGGCGCTGACGGATGCCGGCCGGATTAACCAGGCGCCTCAGTTGCTTATTTGCGACAGCCCAGCCGCGACCGCTCCAATGCCCACAGCAGGGCCGTAACCAGCAGCCAAGCCAGGAAATACGGCCAATGCGGGCCGGGAACGGGGACTTTGGCCGTAGTCCCTGCAAGGGCCCGACCGCCGACCAAGGCAAGCGTGCCTTCCCGCAAGGCGTTGGCTTTCAGTCCCGTCATCTCGCCGGCGGCGCGCACGTAAAACGGCAGTGCGGCTGTTTTACTGTTCACCGCGTGCCAGCCCGGAAGCCGCGGCCAATAGGCTGCGCAGCCGGTATTGGCGCCTTTGGATCCGATCAGCAGACGGCTTATCCGGCCATCGGGCTCCTGTACCGCGGCATCGTCCGACAGGCCGCAGAACACCGCGCGTTGATCGACCCAGATATGCTGCTGACGGCTTTGCAGGATTGGATTATCGCGTGCACGCGCCACGGTGGCGGCGGCCTCTGCCCATAATTGGCCGTGTCGGCTGGTGGCTCCGCTGAGCGCCAGTTTGTAGGTGTCGGTCAGCCACCACAACCCGATACGGCCCTGCCCCTGCGCACGCCAGACGGCCAGTGGCTCGTTCTTGTCGGTGCGCAGCATGACCACACCATCCGGGCTCTGCACGCGCAACGGGCGGCGGCTCAATTCAGGCAGCTGCGGTTTATCCCGCCCCTCCGGCAGACGGACGCCCTGCACAGCTTGGGTTTCCTGGACGGAAAAGCCCAGGGCGCGCAACTCACCGGCGGCGGGTCCGCCGAGCGGCCCGGTCAGCCGCAACAGAACGCCCAAGCCCCCGTTCAATGCTTCAGTCAAGGCCTGTCTGCCACCGGCACCCAGGCCGTTCCAAGCCCGCTCGTCAAGGATCACCAAGTCCTGTTCGCGCAGGCTGGCGGCGTTCAGGCCTGCATTGCCGGTCTGTATCTGCATGCCTTGGCCCAGCGCAATCCGGCTTTCCAGTGCAATGCCGGCATCACTGGCCCAGCGGCGGATGTATTTCAGTTCGGGATTCGGGCCGCCGGACAGCATCAGCACCCGCAACGGCGCCGTTTTGGCGGTCCACACCGGCACATCCAGGGTTTCCAGCGATTTTTTCCCGGCACCAAGCACACGCACGCGGTACAGCGCCTGACCCATGCTGCGTGCGTCATCGGACAAACTGAAACCACCCTGCGCATCGGGCGTCGTGCTGGCAACCACGGCATTACCCGGATCCAGCAACTCGAGCGTGACCGGCTGCCGGTATTGGACACGGCCATGCAACTGCCAACGCATGCCCGGCGAGACCTGCGAGGGCCAGCGCAGGCCGGTCAGTCCGTCGGGCAACGGCGGCGGTTGGAAAAATACCGACAGGCCGCGCGCGGCGTCGATATCACGCAACGGCAGTCCATCACCGATGATCTGCACGCTGTCGGCGCCCGGATACCGGCGCAGGGCGCTCGCCAGATCAGGAACGCGTTCGATGCCCGCCTGCACCGATGCCTCCGGCAAAGCGATGATCCGGCCTGAACCCGGCGGAACATCGGCGGCCTTGGCCTGCGCGGTGAGCACGACCAGGTTCTGCGCCGGGGCAAGCCGTGACGGCGGAAACAGTGTGAAGTACAGCAGGGTTGCACTGCCGAACTGCAACAACACCAAAACCGCCAACCGCCATGCCTTCGGCCGCATCTGGCGGTCGGTCCGCTGCACGCCATGCAGCAGACGGCCCAACCCGAGGCAAACGGCCAAGGCCAGCAGGGCGATGACGAGCTGCGGAATGCTCATGGCCGTGGCTCCTTGCGCAAGGCGTCCAAATAGGCCCGGCCGGCCCGGCTGCCGGCAGGCCGGCGTGGCGGCGCGGCCGCTGGCTTCGGCAGCAAGGGCCAAAGCTGCGCCTTCAATGCCAGCAGACAGGGCACGCAGTCCGGCTGGGTCTGGAAATCATCAAGCGCAGCCAGCAGGCTGAGGGAATCGGTCATGCGCGCCGGATTGGCGTTGATCCAGGCCTGCAAAGCGGCATAGTCAGGCGCTGCAGCATCGGCCTGCGGGCCGGATACATCCAAGGCGCGCCAGAACGCCACCAGTGCCGCATCGGCATCGTCGGCCGTGCTCAACCAGTCTTCGCGCGGCGCCAAGCCGGTCCGGTCGCCGCTCAATCGGCGGCTTTCATCAATGGGCGGCAGTTCATTGCCGACCCGCGCCAGATAGATGCGGTCGGCCTGCTGCACTTTCTTGATCAGTGCCAAGGCCCGGTATTCAAACGGCAGCGCCAGTTTCGGCTGCGCCTGGCGAAGATGCAGCTCGGCTTGCCACATTTCGTTCAAGGCCGCGCGCAGCAGTTTTTTGGTTTCGGCGTCCAGCAAGGTGGCGGCCTCGGCAATGTCATGGGTATGGCCGAATTCTTCCAGGATGGCTTGATCTCCGCCGGAATCGCCTTTGGCCTTGGGTTTTTCTTCGGCATGGCCGTGGCCGTCATCGGCGCTATGGGTCTCATCCGCCACGGCTTCGCCTTCGGCGGCCGGCGGCCGGCGCTCGGTCTCGGTTTCCTCGCCGAGGAACTGGCCATAGCGCAGGCGAAGCAGGCGTTGATCAACACCGATGTTGTCCGAACGCAGTTCGAAACCGTCCTTGTCCAGTTTCCTGCGCTCGGCGATCAGCTTTTCGGTGTCGATGATGATCTGGCGCTGGCTGCGGAAATAGGCCGGCACCGCTTTTTTCAGCATGCCTTCGACACCACTGGCTTCAGCGCCGCTTTCCGGCGGCCAACGCAGGATGAAACTGGCGCTGCGGGTGGTGTTGGCCTGTGGCGCACGCCGGTCACTGACCGCAAACTGCACGATGACGTCGTCGCCGGCGCCGATGCCAAGTGCCGCAAGATCAATCCGGGTGGCATAACGCCTGTGTTGCGGGCCGCCCTGTCCGGCCAGAGCGACGGTCTGTTCCTTGAAGCTGATGTTCTCGCCGGTGCCCTGCGCCAATTGGATGCGCAGCTGGGCCCCGCCAAGACCATAATCGTCGGAGGCCTCGACGCTGAGCGGCCATGACTCCTGGCCTAACTCCACCAAGCTGAGGCTGCGGTCAGGCTGCATCACCTTGAGCTGCGGCGCCTGGTCCCTGATGGCATCCAACCGGAAGCGCTTGCCCGCCGCCAGGCGCAGGCCATCGACCTCGATGCGGTAAAGGTTCGACTGCCAAAGCGTGCGCGAGGCCAGCCATTCATCGCCCTTGCGTTGCAGTGCAAGCCGGCTGCCGTCGAAAAACACCACAGTCACATTTTTCGGCTGCGGCTGGAAAGCGAGGCGCCACTGAAGGGCCGCGCCCTCCGGGAATTTGACGCTGAGGGCGGTTCCGATGCGCGCCGGCAATCCGGTATAGGCAGGCGGTGACACGGCAATGGCTGCCCGCACCAGTCGAACAGGCGCTGTCGCCTGGTTCTGTGCGCCGGCCGACGCCTCGGTGAGCGCGTCCTGCTTGGTCTGTGCATTCGGCCAATAATGCGCCGCACCGATCATCAGCAAGCCCGCCAGGATCGAGGCTCCGATGGTTTTCCACGGCCATGGCTGACGCAGATCGATGGCGGCGGTGGCCGATAACCTGTCCTGCGTCCGCTGGCGCTGCAGTGTCTGAAGCACGCCCAGCCCGGCCGGATCGGCGAACAGCAGATCGCTGCTGTTTTCCAGTTCCGGGCGGCGTTCATCCAGCTGGCGGACCAGCCACAGCCGGTCGCGTGCTTTGACGGCATGTACGATGGCCAGCGCCAGCGAAACCGCCCCGAGCAACACCAAGGCCGGAGCCACATGGTACGGCAGGAAACGCCGTGCCAGCACCACTACACCGCACAGCAGCGGCAGGCCGGCCAGGGCATAAGCCAGGGCTTGGCGGATCTGTGCCTGACGCTGCCAATGGCGGACTTTCTGCTGCGCGGTCATACGCCGCCCCAACGCTGCTTCGCGCCCGCCATCCAACGCTCCAGCACCAGTAGCAGACCGATCAACAGCGCCAACCATGGGGTCAAGGATTCGGGCGGCTCAGGCCAAGCCGACAACCCCGGGCGCGGCGTGTGCAGGCTTGCCAGGCTTTGATCCGGCGCAGAAATGTCACCTGCAAGCAGGGACTGCAGGCGCTCCGGAAACGTCGGCTCCAGCAATTCCGGCAGGCTCTGCGGCGTGAATGCGCGCTGCCATTGCCACACCCGGCCCTGTCCCAGCATAGCGGTCTTCAGCAGGGGTTTGCCATCGGCGGCCTGCCATGCCGAATCCAACCACGTGAGTTCGGGCAAGGTGGTATCTTTGGTGACCACGGCCCTGCCGCCGGCCTGTACCCATTGCCTTACGGCGTTGGGCAGTGCACCGCCGGCGTGCCAGATCAAATAGACGTTCTTATCCGGCAGCGGACTGTCTGTACCGGCGACATCGAGCGCTTTGCGTTCGGAAACCTGCGCGCCGCTCTGCCATGCACTGTGCACGGCGCGCAGGTAGCGAAGATCGGACGCATGACCAGGCTGATAGCGGACAGCCAGACGGATGACCGGCGGCGCACCGGGCTCAGGAACATCCGGCATTTTCCCCGGCAGCACACGCCAATCCACGACGCGGCTGAGCTTTGGACGCTCGCCGTCCAAGCCCGACAAGCGCTCCGGCACGAGCACGGTGAGCTTGGTGGTAGCCGGCAACAGGGCATCCAATTCACGCAGCAGGCTGCCGGTTCCCGTCCGCGTGGCGGCCGGCGGCTGGTCGATGGCGGGAAATCCGGGAGCCAGCCAATGCCGTTGCACCTGTTTGCCTTCCGGCAGGTTCCCAGCGGCACGGATGTCCACGCCCGGCACCACCAGCAGCCAATGCGCCGGCTTGGCCGACGTAAGCAAAACCGGTTGCGCCAGGAACACCGCGAGCAAAGCCAGCAGAAGCAAGCGCACCACCAGCAAGGGGAGTTCCTGAAACACCAGCTTCCGGCGTGGTCGCAGCTTGGCATCCAGCCAGCGCAATGCGGCGAAATCGGTCAGCGTACGCTCCGAGCGCCGGCTCAGGTGGATCAGCAGGGGCAGCAGCAGGGCGGCAAGCGCAGCCAGGGCCGATGGCAGCAGCAAGGACAGGTTCACACGCCCTCCTGAAAGCGCGCTTTGCCTTGCGTGAACAGGCGGCGCAACGGCGCATCCAAAGGTTGGTCCAGGTAGTATTCGAGGTAAGTGATGCCGCT
>DATMWF010000153.1:0-3470 GCA_035562675.1 Arenimonas sp.
AGCGATGAACTGATTTACATCCAGATGCAGAAGACGGGGTGCACGCATATCGCTGCGCTGCTTTCCGGACTGTTCGACGGCCGGATGATCGGCAAGCACAATCCGGCGACGCCGGCACAGATCGCCACCACGCCCTATTTCATCTCTTCGGTCCGCAACCCCTGGGACTGGTATGTTTCGCTCTGGACGTATGGCCTGCAGGGAAAGGGCGCGCTGATGCACCGCCTGACCAGGCGCCGGCTGCGCAATCCGATGGCGACCCTGCTCAGCAACCCCGTCGACGGCCTGGGCGCATTCGCGGACGAACTTTCCAAGGACACCGGCAAATGGCGCGGCGCCTATGCGCGTGACCAGGACGGCGAGTCTTTCCGCAGCTGGCTGCGCATGATCCATGATCCGGGAAACCGCAACCTGCTGGGCGAAGGCTATGGCAGCGCAGGCATCGCCGGTTTCTGCGGCTTCATGACCTACCGCTACCTTTACCTGTGCTGCGCGAACGCCGACACACTGCGGAAACAGGCCGCCATCCGGGAAACGGACGCGCTTGCCGCGTTCGATCGCGAAAACTGCTACATCGATTTCTTCATCAAACAGGAATCGCTTGAAGAGACTTTCTGTCAAGCGGTCGAAAAGGTCCGCCCGCTGACGCCGGAAGAGCGGCAGCGCATCATGGGCGCCCCGAAGACCAATACCTCCCGTCGGAAACTGACCACCGCCGACTATTACGACCGGGAAACCATCGACCTCGTCCATCGCCGGGACCGCCTGCTGATCGATAAATTCGGCTATCGCCCGCCGGAACCGGCTGAACAAAAGACCGGCAGCTGAGCTGACCTGCGGCGGAATGCAAAAAAAACCCGGAGCAAGCTCCGGGTTTTCGAGGCTCTGAAAGCGGCTTTTACGGAATCAACACGGTATCGATGACGTGGATGACGCCGTTGCTGGCTTTGACGTCGGTCGCCGTCACGGTGGCGTTATTGACCTTGACGCCTTTGGCGGCATTGATGGTCACCGCTTTGCCGTTGACGGTATCGGCCGATTTCAGCTTGACCACGTCGGCCGCCAGCACTTTGCCGGAAACCACGTGATAGGTCAGGATCGCGGCCAGCTTGTCCTTGTTTTCCGGCTTCAACAGGCTTTCCACGGTACCGGCCGGCAGCTTGGCGAAAGCGGCGTTGGTCGGCGCGAATACAGTGAACGGACCTTTCGAGTTCAGGGTATCAACCAGGCCGGCGGCTTTCACCGCGGTCACCAGGGTCGAGAAATCCGGATTGCCGGCGGCGACTTCCACGATGGTTCCAGCCATCTTTTCCTTGCCGCCATGGTTATGGGCTGCGGCGGCGGTGGCGGTCAGGCCGATGGCCAGTGCGAACAGGGCTTTCTTCACGAATGTCATGGACTATCCTTTATTTCGGGTGGGGGAATTGATGTGCTCAGGCACAGATGTACTTTGCCTCATGCCGCGTGCAGACAGCGTCAGAGCGGCGTGAGCATGTTGTGCTGGAAATGTGGACGCAGTGTGAATGCCTTGACGTCCATGACCTGCCCTGCGGAAGGTTGTGCATTACCATAAAGCAATTCCCGCCGCAGACATCGCCATGACCGGACTCCTTTTCGACACCATCCAATGTCCTTACTGCGGCGAGTCAATCGACATCGCCATTGATTGCTCAGTCGAACATCAGCAGTACATCGAAGACTGCAGCGTATGTTGCCGGCCGATCACGATCACGGCCACTGCAAGCGAAAACGGCATAGATGAAATATCGGTGCGCAGCGACGATGAGTGAACGCGGATTGCCGGAGGCTGGCAGTACATAGCTGTTGCCGGGGAAGTCGTGGCGTCAGACCCGCGGCAATCCGTCCACGGCCGTCATTGCATTAACGACTCGGTTAAACTTGAGGTATTCTGACCAGATATTTCTCAACGCCGCCCAACCAGGAGCACCGATGAAACAGTACAACCTAGCGCTTCCGATGCTGTCACTTGCCGGCGCACTTGCAGCCGTAGCGCTGACAGGCTGCGGCAAAGCGAACGATCCCATTTCCACAGCCGAACAGGCCGACAAAGGATCCGGCGTTACCGCCCCCGGCATCGAAGAAACCAAGGCCATTGCCGAGGAAGGGTTTATTTACGGCCTGCCGATCGTGATGAACTATGCGGTCATGAACGAATTCGTGCTGGATAAGGACTCCGGGCAATACAAGGGACCGTTCAACGCCATCAGCAACGAATCCCGTGTTTTCACCTACAAGGACACCACCGTGGTGACCCCCAACAGCGACACGCCGTACTCGATGCTCTGGCTCGACCTGCGCGCTGAGCCGATGGTGATTTCGGTGCCGGCGGTCGAAAAATCGCGTTACTACTCCGTGCAGCTGATCGACGGCAACGCATACAACTACGGCTATATCGGCAGCCGGGCCACCGGCTCCGACGCCGGCGACTACCTGGTAACCGGGCCGGACTGGAAAGGCGGGAAACCGGCGGGCATCAGGCAGGTTTTCCAATCGACCACGCCTTTCGGGCTGACCATCTTCCGCACCCAGCTGTTCAATGCCGACGACCTGCCTAACGTGCAGAAAGTACAGGCCGGTTACAGAGCGCAGCCGCTTTCCGCCTTCCTGAAACAACCGGCGCCAGCGCCGGCGCCTGAGACCGATTTCCCGCCAGCAACCAATGCCGGCATCAAGGCGAACTTCTACGACTACCTTGATGCCGCGCTGCGGTTCGTGCCGGAAACGCCTGAGGACAAGGATATCCGCGCCAAGCTGGCCCGCATCGGGATCGGCCCGGGCAAAGCCTTTGCCTTCAAGGATCTTTCCACCGCGCATAAGGCGGCCGTCATGCTGGCGATGAAGAACGGCGATGCCAAGGTGGATGAATACCTCAAAAGCGGATTCAAGAACATCAATGGCTGGTCAGTCGGCTCGGCATTCGGCGACCGGCTGTTCTATCAAGGCGACTGGCTGAAACGCGCGGCGGCGGCCAAAGGCGGCATTTACGGCAACGACGGCATAGAAGCCATGTATCCGATGACCCGGACGGACTCGACCGGCCAATCCCTGGATGGCGGCAAGCATAATTACACGCTGACTTTCCCGGCCGACCAGATGCCGCCGGTCAATGCCTTCTGGTCGGTGACCATGTATGACGGCAAGACCCAACTGCTCATCGAGAATCCGATCAACCGCTACCTGATCAATTCGCCGATGTTGCCGGCCATGGCCAAGAACGCGGATGGTTCGCTGACGCTTTACATCCAGAAGGACTCCCCGGGCAAGGACAAGGAAGCCAACTGGCTACCTGCCCCGAATGGCCCGATTTACATGGTGATGCGTCTCTACTGGCCGAAAACGGAACCGCCGTCCATCCTGCCGGCCGGATCAGGCACATGGAGTCCGCCTGCCGTGGTGCGCGCCAACTAAGCGGTATCTCAGCGATGCAGGGCCGCCGGAATGCGGCTTTT
>DATMWF010000154.1:0-4567 GCA_035562675.1 Arenimonas sp.
GTGAAATTCGTGCCGGAGAACTGGATCAACACCTACCGGCATTGGATGGGCAACATCCAGGACTGGTGCATTTCCCGCCAGCTCTGGTGGGGCCACCGCATCCCGGCCTGGTACGACGCCGAGGGAAACATCTTCGTCGGCCGCACCGAAGCCGAAGCGCGTGCCAAGCACGGCGTGCCGGACACCGTCGCGCTGACCCGGGACAGCGATGTGCTGGAAACCTGGTTCAGCTCGTCGCTGTGGTCGCACTCCACGCTGGGCTGGCCCGATGAGCAAGCCATGGCCGCGCTGGAGTTCGACAAACGCCTGCCGACCTCGGTGCTGGTCACCGGTTTCGACATCATCTTCTTCTGGGTCGCCCGGATGATCATGATGACCGAGCACTTCACCGGCCGGGTGCCGTTCAAGGACGTCTACATCACCGGACTGGTGCGCGACAAAGACGGCCAGAAGATGTCCAAGTCGAAGGGCAACATCCTCGATCCGATCGACATCATCGACGGCATCACGCTCGAGGCCCTGGTCGAGAAACGCACGCAGGGCCTGATGCAGCCGCAGATGGCCGAAAAGATCCGCAAAGCCACCCAGAAGGAATTCGCCGACGGCATCCCGGCCTTCGGCACCGACGCGCTGCGCTTCACGTTCGCCTCCTTGGCCACGCACGGCCGCGACATCAAGTTCGACCTCAACCGCGCCGAAGGCTACAAGAACTTCTGCAACAAGCTCTGGAACGCCGCGCGCTTCGTGCTGATGCATTGCGAGGATTTCGAAGCCCGCGGAACCCCGTCGGCGCGATCCGAAGTGGAACGCTGGCTGCTGTCGCAGCTGTCGGCGGTGACCGGTGAAGTGGAACGGCATTTCGCCGACTACCGTTTCGACCTGGCCTCAGCCGCCCTCTATGAATTCGCCTGGAACACCTACTGCGACTGGTTCCTGGAATTCGCCAAGCCGGCGCTGGCCGGCGAAGACAAAGCCGCCGCCGACAGCATGCGCCACACCATGCTGCATGCGTTGGAAGCCACGCTGCGCCTTCTGCATCCGATCATCCCGTTCATCACCGAGGAAATCTGGCACGCCATCGCGCCGAAACTCGGCATCGGCGGCCATTCGATCAGCACGCAAGCGTACCCGGAGCACGGTGATTTCGGCCAAGCGGATGCACAGGCTGTCGCCAACATCGAATGGCTGAAAGCCTTGGTCGCCAGCATCCGCCGGATCCGCAGCGAAATGGGCGTTGCACCGGGCAAGACGATTCCGCTGCTTTGGCAATCAGGCCATGCCGAGGACAGAACCCGCCTGGCGGATGCCGATGCGACGCTGAAATTCCTGCTGAAACTGGCGTTGATCACCGAACTGAGCGGCGAAGCGCCCGCCTCGGCGACGGCGCTGGTCGGCGACCTGCAGGTGTTCATTCCGTTGGCCGGCCTGATCGACCTGGATGCCGAGAAAGCACGCCTGGCGAAAGAGCTCAAACGCATCGAAACCGAAATCGGCAAATGCCGCGGCAAGCTGTCCAGCGAGACCTTCGTGGCCAACGCGCCGGAAGCGGTGGTCGTCCAGGAGCGCCAGCGCCTGGTGGATTGGCAGGCCCAGCAGGACGCGCTCGGCGAGCAGCTGCGGAAACTCAGCTGATATCAACGAAACCAATCAACTCTCAACTTTGGAGCGGCAATTGAAAAAAATACTCGGCATGGCCAGCCTGATGGCGCTTTCCGGTTGCGTCACCTACAGCAAATCCGTTTCGGTGACTGAAGCCGCCAGTCCGGATTCCGCCTATATCTACGGTTCGTTCAAGATTGACGCGCCTAAATCCTGGTTGGCCATGCAGGGCCATCAGAGCATGGGTTTCGTATTCACCTGCATGGATAAGAAGAAATACACCATCGGTTTCAAAGTGGAAAACCCCCTGCAGCTCGTGAAAATCCCGCCCACCCAATGCACGCTGACCGATATCGTCTACTCCGATGCCGATGGCATGGTGATGTCGACCAAACCGCTGACGGCCGACGCTTTCAGCAACCGGCTTTTTGCGGCCGGCAAGGCCTATTACCTGGGTGATTATTTCGCCAAATCAGAGAATAAATACAATTTTTCCTACACCACGACAACCTGGGAAATCGTCGATGTGAAAGACAACTACATCCAGACCACGCAGGACATGCTCCGCGTTTATCCGAACATGCGCGGTTTCAACACCTTACCCATGCCGATCATTCCAGCCGACATCTGGAATCGATGACATGCCCGCCAAGCGCCTGTGCAGCGCCGGTTTGATCCTGCTGTTCGGATCAGGCTTCGCCAATTGCATCGGCGCCGCTGACGATACCGATAAACCGCTTCCGGCCATCCAGCGGCCCGCGCCACCGCCGGTTGTTTATGATTCGCCCGCACCGCCGCCGGAACCGCCGACCCTGTATTCCGTTGCCGCGCCGCCGCCGAAAATCCCAAGCCTTGCCGAATGGCTGATAACCGAGACCGTCAAGGTTGAGCCAAGTGAATTGGCCGGCCATTACCAGCGTTTATTGACCGATAAATTGATTAAAAGCATCACCAGCCCAACGCCTGATGCAAAAGGGGCTGTCCATGAAAGCGAGCGGTTGCGCTACAACGAAGCGCTTGAACTGGCGAAACGCACGGCCAGGCAAGGTTATCTGCAGAGCTATCATGACTTCATAGACACTGACGATAGCTTCTGGATTTTTGACGGCACAGGTAATACTGCTGGACCGGACCGTGCTGTACATGTCAGCTTTCCAAACCCCAAGCAATACGTGATGCAGATGAGTATGCGCTGTTCGGTACTCGATGAGTCATGTAGAAAGATGTCCGAAGAATATTTCTGGTCGATGGCACTGCCACCGCCAGTCAGCCACAGCTGGGAGGCCCGATATCAATGGCTTCAGGTACGCACACAACAGGCTTGTCGAACTCCTGGAAACGTAAATATGCGCGCCCCATCCTACCCTGTTGGGCATATTAAAGACGATAAAGAGAAAGAGTTGAGAATTCGACTCATCACGGATGCATGCGGCTTGCCCATATCGGTGAAAATAGACAGAAGCAGCGGAAACAGGACGCTTGATAGAACGGCTATTAATGCGGTCTGGAAATGGCGTGTGAAGCTACCCGACAACAAACTCAGTGTTCCACGTTATTCACTGCGCGAATTTACCATTCCGATAATATTTGCTCCGCCAGTGAAATGAATTCATAGCCCATGATTTAAATCATGGGCTGGTGGCATCAAGGCGAAAAATCGAAATCCAGCAGTTCGATGGCCATCACGATGCCGTCTTCGCGGCCTTTCACGGCCGGATAGTAATTCGGCCGGCGGCCGATTTCATTGAAACCCTCGCTTTCATACAGCGCGATGGCGTGCGGGTTGCTGGGCCGCACTTCCAGGAACACCCGTTGCAGCCGGTGCCAGCGCGCGACCTCGAACACCTGCTTGAGCAGGCGGCGGCCCTGGCCGTGCCCTTGGTGTTCGGGAGCCACGCAGATGTTCAGCAGGTGCCCTTCGCCGGCGGCGCAGCTGAGCACGAAATAACCGATGATGCCCTGCCGGCCTTCCAACATCCAGCACTCATGGCCGGCATACAGGCAATCCCGGAAGATGCCGGCGGTCCACGGGAAGGGATAGCAGCGCAGTTCGACGGCCATCACCGCGTCAACGTCGGCCTGCTTGATCAGCCGGCATTGCTGGTCGGTGATTTTCTGCGCGCTCATTCCGGTTTGAGCAGCGGCCGCAGCTGTTGCCAAAGCATGCGCTTGGCCAAGGACTTTCCGACCGCGGGCGAAACCGGCAACGCCGTCAAATCATGGCCCGGCGCCATACGCCGGATGTTCTGCCCGAGGCGGGTCTGCCAGAAAGCGTCATCGTGCCGGGCTGGCGCGGGCAGTTCAAGCCCGACGGCGGCCAAAGGCACGTAAAGCCGCAACCCCATGGCTTCCAGCAGCATGCGTTGCTGGCCGCTGTAAGCCATCAAGCCGCTTTGGCCTTCGGCTTGATCCTCTGCCAGAGCCAGAGCAACGGCCCGGACAAGGCATAGCTGCCGGCCATCACCAGCAGCACGCGCGGCGGATCGATGAACAGGGCCACCAGCACGGCGATGACCACCAAGGCCGCGAAGAACGGCACTTTGTCTTCGCGCTCCTTGGATTGGCCCGAGCCCTTGAAGCTGGTGTAGCGGAAACGCGAGACCATCAGCAGGGCGCACCCCACGGTGACCGTCAACGCAAGATAGCGCAGCTCCACGCCCTTCCAGCCGAATTCGTTCATGGCCCACACGAACGCCATCATCAGGCCGGCCGCGGACGGGCTGTTCAATCCGATGAACCAGCGTTTGTCGACTGAACCGACCTGGGTGTTGAAACGCGCCAGCCTCAGCGCCGCGCAGGCGGCATACAGGAACGCGGCGGCCCAGCCGACCTTGCCCAGCAATGTGCCATCCAGCTTCATGGTGCTGAGCGCCCAGTGGTACATCACCAGGGAAGGCGCCATGCCGAAGCTGACCAGATCGGCCAGGGAATCGTACTGGACGCCGAATTCGCTGCTGGTGCCGGTCAG
>DATMWF010000155.1:0-3292 GCA_035562675.1 Arenimonas sp.
GCGCAGGTAGCGAAGGCCTATGGAGGCGGTGATTGGCTGGAACATCGCTTTATAATACTGGGTTTGTGATGATACTTGGCAGAGTCACGGCGGCTTTTTCGCGCGTTGCCCTGCTCAGCAGGCGCAATCGCCGCAGTGGCAGGGCATCCAGGTTGCCCGTGAGCCAGAAACATCGGCGCCGTTTTCCGTCCAGGCGGCCCGAGAACTCGATCAGATAGCCCCAATCGCGCCAAACGGCGTGCTCAAGCCGGAACCTGCCGCCCTGCACCATCCAAAGCGCGCCATCGGCATGGGCCATAAGTTGGAAGGGCTTTTGCGCCCGATAGCGCCGGAAACCGGCAATCGCGTAAAGGCTGGCGAAAGCCGTCAATGCACCCTGCGCAGGGAGTGGAAGTCCAGATAATGCAATCGAGAATAGACCGAGGACAGCCATCGCCGGGATGGCGTCGGTCACATGCGGATCGGGACGCCAGTCAATGCGGCAAACCGGAAATGAGGGTGACGATGGCATTGATGGACTCTTCCTCCGGGCGCTCCAGCCCCATGAACCATCGCCACAGCTTATCGTCTTCGCAGTCGAGCAGCTGTAGGAAAAGCTTTCTTTCGGACTCATCGGCCACCGGCCAGCGGGTATCCAGATAGCGCAGCATCAGCTGGTCAAGTTCACGCATGCCGCGGCGGCAACGCCAGCGCAGGCGTTTTATCTCAGGGGAATCGTCCTGCTGCCCGTGCACTCAACGAAGCCAGGCGTAGGCCATGACGGCCCACATCGCCCACAACGCGGCGCCGCTGAACAGATAAACGGTGAAACGGTCTTTCACCCGGTTGTAGGTGCAGTGGATATAGCTGTGCAGGTAGCGCAGCGCGACGAAGGCCCAGGCCAGCACCAGAAGCACCAGACTTTCGGTCTGGCTGAAGATGATCAACAGCATCGCGGCATAGAACAGAACCGGCAATTCGAACAGATTGCGGAAATTATCCGCCGCACGGGTGTCCTCAAGGGCCGCCATCTGGGAGCTGCTGGCCACCGCCTGGGGATGGATGCGGCGGCGTTTCATTTCACCGATGCGGGTCTGGTAAAGACGAAGCCAGACCAGCAGGTTGAGCAGCACCATCGCGAATACCGGCAGGACAAACGCCCTATCCACGCATCAGGCTCCGTGCCGCTGAAGGATCATTTTCTTGATCTCGCCGATGGCCTTGGCCGGGTTCAGGCCTTTCGGACAGGTGCGGGCGCAGTTCATGATGGTATGGCAGCGGTACAGCTTGAACGGATCTTCCAGTTCATCCAGGCGCGTTCCGGTGTCTTCATCGCGTGAATCGATGATCCAGCGGTAGGCCTGCAGCAGCACGGCCGGACCAAGATAGCGGTCGCCGTTCCACCAGTAACTCGGGCAGGACGTCGAGCAGCAGGCGCACAGGATGCATTCGTACAGGCCGTCCAGCTTGGCGCGGTCTTCCTTGGACTGCAGGCGCTCGCCGGATGCCGGCGCGGCCGATTGCGTGCGCAGCCAGGGTTTGATAGAAGCGTACTGGGCGTAGAAGTGGCTGAGATCGGGCACCAGGTCCTTGATCACCGGCATATGCGGCAACGGATAGATGGGCACCTCTTTCTTGGCGCATTCGTCGATGGCCTTGGTGCAGGCCAAGGTATTGGTGCCGTCGATGTTCATCGCGCAGGATCCGCAGATGCCCTCGCGGCATGAGCGGCGGAAGGTCAGCGTCGGATCGATTTCGTTCTTGATCTTGATCAGCGCGTCCAGCACCATCGGACCGCATTGGTCGAGATCGACATCGTAGGTGTCGACGCGCGGATTGGCGGCATCGTCCGGATTCCAACGGTAAATCTTGAAGGTGCGCACGTTCTTTCCGGCGTTGACGGCCGGGAAATGCCGGCCTTTGGCGACCTTCGAGTTTGCCGGTAATGTAAATTCAGCCATGGTTGATTCTCACCTCAATATTTGCGTTCTTTCGGCGGGATGTAGGCCACATCCGAGCTGAGCGTGTTCAGGTGGACGGGACGGTAATCGATGCGGGTATCGCCCTTGTCATCGATCCAGGTCAGCGTATGCTTCATCCAGTTCTCGTCATCACGGGTCTTGAAATCCTCGCGGGCGTGCGCGCCGCGGGATTCCTTGCGGTTTTCGGCGGACACCATGGTGACCACCGCCTGCCCGAGCAGGTTCTGCAGTTCCAGGGTTTCGATCAGGTCGGAGTTCCAGATCAGCGAGCGGTCGCTGACCTTGACGTCTTCGAAACTGGCATGCACCTCGCGGATTTGGCTGACCCCTTCGGCCAGCGTTTCGCCGGTGCGGAACACCGCGGCGTTGTTCTGCATGGTGTGCTGCATGCGGTCGCGGATGTCGGCGGTCGATGTCGAGCCGTTGGCGAAGCGCAGCTTGTCCAGATTGGCCAGGGATTTGTCCAAAGCGGACGCCGGCAGGGACTTGTGCGGCTGGTTCGGTTTGATGGTTTCGGCGCAGCGGATGGCGACCGCACGGCCGAACACCACCAGATCCAGCAGGGAGTTCGAGCCCAGGCGGTTGGCGCCGTGCACTGATACGCAGGCCGCCTCGCCGATAGAATACAGGCCGGGCACCACGGTGTTCGGGTCGCCGTTCTTGAGCGTGACCACTTCACCGTGGTAATTGGTCTGCAGGCCGCCCATGTTGTAATGCACGGTCGGCAGCACCGGAATAGGCTGCTTGGTCACATCCACGCCGGCGAAGATCTTCGCGGTTTCGGAGATGCCCGGCAGCTTCTCGTGGATGACCGCCGGATCCAGATGGGTAAGGTCCAGATGGATATGGTCCTTTTTCGGGCCGACGCCGCGGCCTTCGCGGATTTCGATGGTCATCGAACGGCTGACCATGTCGCGCGGTGCGAGATCCTTGACACTCGGCGCATAGCGTTCCATGAAACGCTCGCCGGAGGAGTTCCGCAGAATGCCGCCTTCGCCGCGCACGCCTTCGGTAATCAGGCAGCCGGCGCCGTAGATGCCGGTCGGGTGGAATTGCACGAATTCCATGTCCTGCAGCGGCAGGCCGGCGCGCAGCGCCATGCCGCCGCCGTCACCGGTGCAGGTGTGCGCCGATGTCGCCGAGAAATACGCGCGGCCGTAGCCGCCGGTGGCCAGCACCACGCCATGGGCGCGGAACACATGCATCGTGCCTTCAGCCATGTCGAGCGCTATCACGCCGCGGCAGACGCCCTCTTCGTCCATGATCAGGTCGAGCGCGAAATATTCGATGAAGAACCGCGCATCGTGCTTCAGGCTTTGCTGGTAAAGGGT
>DATMWF010000156.1:0-10363 GCA_035562675.1 Arenimonas sp.
GGCACTTGGACGCGTTCGAATTCCTGCTGAATGTTGAATTGACCAAACTGGGGTTGCCATCATGAGCCGACTGCGTGTTTTTTCCGAATCCGACCCATCCGCCGTATTGTTCGAAAGCACCGATGCCGACGCCATCACCGCGAAGCTCGCGGGGCTCGGAGTCGGTTTTGAACGCTGGCCGGTAAGGGCCATCGATGACGGCGCCAGCCCGCACGAAATCATGCGGCTTTACAAGCCGGAAATAGACCGGCTGGTGGCCGATAACGGCTTTCTCGCCGTCGATGTGGTCAGCATCAATCCGGACCATCCGGAGCGGGAGGCCATGCGCGCCAAATTCCTCAGCGAACACAGCCATAAGGAAGACGAGGTGCGCTTCTTCGTGCGCGGTTCCGGCCTGTTCACCCTGCACATCGACGCCTATGTGTATGAAGTGCTGTGCCAGGCGCAGGACCTGATCCGCGTGCCGGACGGCACCAGGCACTGGTTCGACATGGGACCGGCGCCCTGCTTCACGGCCATCCGCTTCTTCACCGAAGCCGACGGCTGGGTCGGCTACTTCACCGACTCCGACATCGCCGCGAAATTCCCGCGCTACGAGCCTGCCCCATGAGCGCCTTGAAAGCCGTGGTCACCGACATCGAAGGCACCACCAGTCCGATAGCCTTCGTGCGGGAGGTGCTGTTCCCGTATGCCCGCTCGGCCTTGCCGGCGTTCATCACCCATCACCACCAACGCCCGGATGTCGCGCATTGGCTGGGACGCGTCGCCGAAGAAGCCGGCGTCTCGGCCAACGACCTGGACAGCCTGATCGAAATCCTGCAGAGCTGGATCGACCAGGACAAAAAACACACCGCGCTGAAGGCGCTGCAGGGCATGATCTGGGTCGATGGCTACCGGAGCGCGGATTTCCATGCGCCGGTATACGATGATGCGCATGCGCAGCTGCTGTGCTGGCGTGCAGAGGGCATACCGCTCTATGTATACAGCTCCGGTTCCGTGCCGGCGCAGAAGCTGTTTTTCGGATTCACCGGACATGGCGACCTGACGCCGCTGTTTTCGGGGTATTTCGATACGGAAACCGGCGGCAAGCGAGATCCGCAGAGTTACCGCAACATCGCGCAGGCGATCGGGCAACCGGCCGAAAGCATCCTGTTCCTGTCCGACATCGTGGCGGAACTGGATGCCGCGCGCGAAGCCGGCTGGCAGACGGTGCTGGTCGACCGGCTGGAAGACTACCCGGAGCCCCGGGTGGGCGACGAAAGCAACGGCCACCGCCGGGTCACCGCGTTCACACAGATCGCGCGCTAAGGATCAGCCCTGCGCAGTTCATACTGCGCGCCCTGCTCCACCGTACCCAGCCATTCATCGCGGGCCCGCACGGTGATGGCATGCGGACCTTCGGCCAGATCGGTCGGCAGCGCAAAGCGCCACAGATGCGTTGAATCCGCGGCTTCCGGCATGCGGTCGTAGGCGCGCAACTGAGCGGATGAATCATCCAGCGCATTGATCGCAAGCACACGCGGATCGGCCTGCTGGACCCTGATCATCGGACGCCAGGCACCCCCGTCGATCCGGACTTCCACGACGGTGTCGTGTCTGGCCATGAACACGTTGGCATACACGGCGAAGCCCGGATATGCGCCATGGCGCAGTACCTTCGGCGCATGCAGGGCCATGGCCTGATTGGGTTGCTGACGGGCATTGAACCAGTGCAGCCGGTAACCGCCGCCTGCAATCAGCAGCTTGGCGTATCCGTTCGGGGTTCCGTCTTCCATGGCCGCATCGGGCATGCCCTGGGCATCCTTGATGCCTGACCAGTACCCGCCACAGGCCGCGCCGGCGTTGTATTCATGCAGGCGGCCTGCGCCATGCCAATCGGTTGCCGGTCCGTGCCTGACATGGCTTTGGGTATGCGAATGCGCGGTCAGCAGCAGAACGTCGCGGAACGGCTTCAGCAGCTCGAATAATCGTTTGCGATCCGCGGAGCGGAAGGTTTCGCGGTCCGGCGATGCCTGAAAAAACGGGATATGCGCGGAAATGACCAGCAGCTTGGTTTTATCGGCCGTTTCCAGATAGCTTTGCAGGAATCGGAACTGCGCTTCACGCAGCCCGCCGATATAGGCCGGTTTGCCGCCCGGCAGATAAATGACGTCATCCAGCACGATGAAATTGGCGATGGACTCTTCCCGGGCGAAGGTATCCGGGCCGAACTGGCTGCGGAAACTTTCCAAGGACCCGGCGTCATCGGGCGCATCGAAATCGAGGTCATGGTTGCCGGCCACATACAGCCAAGGTGTATTCAGCGCCTTATCGGCGTTCTTGACTTCAGCATGCAGGCTTAAATCATCGTGCACGATATCGCCGAGACTGATGCCGAGAACGGCATCGTGCCGCCCCACCAGCGGCTGTACGATGTCCTGCCGGTAATAGCCGACGTCCTTCATCGATTTAGGCTGCGGATCACCGAACACCAGCACGGTCATATCGGCCTTGGCAGGCTTTTTCTCGGGCCATAAGGCGAAATGCCTGCAGGCCGTGTCCGCCTTGGTGACGCCGCCGTATTTCAGTCCCTGCAGCGTACCGGGCTGGTTGGCAAAGCTGTCCGGCAGTCCATCACCGCGGCGCGGCAAGGCATAGCCGGCAGGTTTGATCACGAACAGGGTTTTGCCGGGCTCCGCCGCCAGTGAATAAATTCCGTTTTTGTCCGTTATAACGATGCGCTCGCCATCGGACACCCGGATACCGGGCAGGCCGCGCTCGCGGCCATCACGTTCGCCATTGCGGTTGCTGTCATGGAAAACGGACGGCGCACACGGCAATGCCGCCAAAGGGGCGGAAAAAAGCAGTGCCAGACAGAACAGACGCAGCGGCATGCCGTGGCCTAAAGCACGGCCCGTGCCGCCATCAACAGCTGGCCGTGCTCCACCAGCTCCACCATCAGCTGCACTTCACCGTCCATGGCGCGGTCACTGCGCATGAAGGCGATGTGCCCCCGCAAAGCGGCCAAGGCCGCCGAAACCGCTTTGCCGGGCGTGAATTCCCCGGACTGCGCCAGTTCGGCGCGCAAGGACTCGACCTCGGCCATGAACACGGCATGATCCGCATCGCCCGGGAGCGGCGCGGCATGGATTTTCTTCGCCAGCTCCGCCGCACCGTGGCCGGACGCCAGCTTGCGCGCCGCATTGATCATTTCCTTGCGGAACTCAAGCGCCTGCGCGGCGGTATAGATTTCCAGGGCGATCACCTTGGCCAGGTCATGGGTCATGTCAAGCACATGCCGCGCTTCGTTGGCGCCCATCGACACATGGTCCTCGGCGTTCGCGCTGGTCGGGATGGAATAGACCGAGGCGGGATGCGCACGCGAAGCCAGGTCGTTGACGATTGCCGCAGCGGTGTACTGCACGATCATGAAGCCGCTTTCGGTGCCGTCTTCGTTGCCGATAAGGAACGCCGGCAGCCCGTCGTTGGTGGCCGGGTCGACCAGTTTGTTCAGGCGGCGCTCCGAAATCGACGCCAGCACCGGTATCGCGGCCTTGACGTAGCTCATCACCAAGGCCAGCGGCATGCCGTGGAAGTGGCCGGCGGAAACGATCTGGTCCTCGATGTTGCCGGACCCGTCCAGTGCCGGGAAGATCAGCGGATTGTCAGTGACCGCGTTCAGTTCGATGCCGAGCACACGCTTGGCCTGAGCGACGGCATCGCGGACCGCGCCATGCACCTGCGGAATGCAGCGCAGCGAGTAACTGTCCTGCGGCTGGTGTTTCTTGCCGCCGCGGAACGGCTTGAAGCGCTGATAGAATTTTTCCCGGCCGTGGCGCTGGTTCAGCGGCACCCAATCCCAGGCGATATCGAAGGTCAGCGCATCGAGATCGGCATCCGGCCAGCAGGCCGGCAGCCAGGAACGGAACTTCGGCACCAGATGGTAGGCGATGTCCACCAGGCTGGACTGTTCAAGCAGCTGATGCAGATGCTTCGCGGTCTGCACCTGGCCGGGATGCGGACGCAGCGCGTGCACATGTTCGTCGAATGCGCGCATGCGGCCGGCGAAAGCGTCCAGGGTCATCGCCGCGGCCAGGTCGGCGGTATCGCACAGCTCTTCCAGGCGCGCCACGGCCAATACGCCGGTAGCCAGCATCTGCGCGGTGCCGTTGTTGAGCGCCAGCCCTTCCTTGTGCGACAAGGTGATCGGGGTCAGGCCGGCTCTTTGCAGGGCCTGCGCGCCCGGCATGCGTTCGCCTTGATAGAAGGCTTCGCCGCCGCCGAGCAGCACGATGGCCAGATGCGACAAGGGCGCCAGATCGCCGCTGGCGCCGACCGATCCCAGCTTGGGCACAACCGGCACGATGCCGGCATTCAACATGGCGGCCAAAGCCTGCAGGGTCTGCACCCGGATGCCGGAATGTCCACGCATCAGGGTGTTGATGCGGATGACCATCATCGCACGCACGACATCGGCGGCGAACGGTTCGCCCACGCACACGGCATGGGTGATGATCAGGTTGCGCTGCAGTTCTTCCAACAGGGTTCCGTCGTTGTTCTGCGATGCGCGGATGTGATGGGCACCGAGCAGTTTATCGGCATTGCTGCCGAAACCGGTCGAGACGCCGTACAGCGGCTGCTGCTGCTTGACCTGTTCGGCGAGGAAATCGGCGGTCCTGGCCACCCCGACGAGCTGCGCTTCGTCGAGCGCCACGCTGGCGCCATAGGCCACGGCGACCACTTGCTCATGGCTCAGCGACTGGCCGGTCAAGGTAATTGATTTCATGGCTGCTCCCATTCCCGGGCCTGGCTCAGGCAACGCACCAGATCGTTCCGTTCGATCTCCACCTGTTTTCCGGTCGACAGGTTTTTCAGGCTGACCACGCCTTTGCTCTGTTCGGACTCGCCGAACAGCACCATATAGCCGAAGCCCACTTTGTCGGCGTACTGGAACTGCTTGGCAAGCTTTTTGGCCTCCAACTGGACTTCGCAGGCGATTCCGGCGGCACGCAGTTCCTGCGCGATGGCCAAGGACTGCGGCAGGTCGTCCTCGCCCATCAGCCCGATCAACACCATGTGGTTCTGGTTATCCGGCTTGATCAGCCCGGCTTCACGCAGCTGCCAGAACAGCCGGCTGGCGCCGATGGAAATACCCACGCCGGGCAGTCTGGATTTGCTGTAATGGCTGGCCAGGTTTTCATAGCGTCCACCGGAACAGATGGAGCCGATCTGCGGATAATCGTTGAGCGTGGTTTCGTAAACGGTGCCGGTGTAGTAATCCAGTCCGCGCGCGATGGAAAAATTGATCGCATAGTGCGTTTCCGGCACATTCAGGTTTTTCATCATGTCGAGCACGGTGCGCAGCTCATCGACGCCTTCGGCGGTCTGCGGGTACTGCGCCTTCAGTTTCGCGAGAAGGTCCAGGGCCGACGCGTGCGTGCTGGAACGGGTCAGCACGAAGCCGAGGATTTTCTCGACCATCGCGTGCGGCAGGCCGAAGCCCTCGCCTTTCAGGGTCTGCGCGACCTGCTCGGCGCCGCGCTTGTCGATTTTATCGATCTCGCGCAGCACCAAAGCCTGCTGCTCGCCGTCCGCGATGCCGACGGCTTCGAAGAAGCCGCGCAGTATCTTGCGGTTGTTCAGCGAGATGGTGAAAGGCCCGATCGCCAGTTCGGAAAACACCGCGTAGATCACCGCCGGGATTTCGGCGTCGTAGCGCACCGACAGGCTGTCCTTGCCGATGACGTCGATGTCGCACTGGTAGAACTCGCGGAAGCGGCCCTTCTGGGCGCGTTCGCCGCGGTACACACGCTGGATCTGGTAGCGTCGGAACGGAAACGCCAGCTGGTGTTCGTGTTCCGCCACATAGCGCGCCAAGGGCACGGTCAGGTCGAATCGCAGCGCCAGCTCGGGCGCGGCGCCCTGCTCCAGCGCGCCGGTCGACTGCACGAAATACACCTGACGTTCGGTTTCGCCGCCGGTTTTGGTCAACAGCACATCGGTCAGTTCGAACACCGGCGTTTCAATCGGCAGGAATCCGAAACGTTGGTAGTTGCCGGCGATGACGCCCAGCATATGGTTGAACGCACGCTGTTCGTTGGGCAGAAGTTCAAGGGTTCCGGCGGGTGTTCTGGGCTTGATCAATGGGTGGCTCCTTATCTCAGGGGCCTATTTTAGCGCTTTACCGCCTCCGGCGTGAACAGAAAGCTTGTGTCCAAGGCCGCTAGAAAATACAATAAAGGCATCGGGGTGTAGCTCAGTCTGGTAGAGCGCTACGTTCGGGACGTAGAGGTCGCAGGTTCGAATCCTGTCTCCCCGACCAAATTCAATCGTCAGGACAGGCTAATGGACTCTTCAAAAGATCCAGACCAGAAAGTCATCTTGCTGAACGATAACAAAAAACTCCGCGAATACCTGGGCTATATGGACTCAGGCCGTTTTTTCTGGAGTTCATTCGAACCGAAAATCGGCCTTTCCGAATGGTTGAAACTGAGCGACGATTTCACCGAGCCTGAATTCCAGGCCTCTCTGCGGTTCGGCATACCGATCATCCGGCTGGCGAAGTTCAGCCCTGACAGCCAGGCCATCGCCCTGCTCGACGCCAACGCAGCCAGGAAACTCCGCGCCATGCCCGTGATGGTCGATGACGGCAAATGCGTCATCGCCATGGAGCACCCGGACGACAAGAGCGCGCTGGCATCACTGGGCTTCCTCTGCAAGCCCAAAGTGGTGCCGGTTTTGGCCTCCGGCTGGGAGATCCGCGATGCGATCGCAAAATACTACGACCGCGTGGAAGACTGGGAACTGCTTGCGCAGATCGGCGTCAGCCCGGAAAGCAACGACAGCCTCGAACCGACCGAAGAGGAAGCGCTGCGCTTTTCGTCCGAAAAACCGATTGTCCGGGAAGTCGCCAACCTGCTGGCCGACGCCGCGGCGCGGCGCGCTTCCGACATCCATTTCCGCCCCGGCCCGGACGGCACCGATGTGCTGTTCCGCATCGACGGCGAACTGATTCCGGTCCGCCGCCTGGTTTCCAACCTGCACCGCGCGATCATCAGCCGGGTCAAGGTGCTGGGCAGGATGAACCTGGCCGAGCACCGCAAAGCCCAGGACGGGCGCTCGACCTTCACCTTGGACGACGGCAGGGTCATCGACCTGCGCATTTCGGTACTGCCGACGGTATTCGGCGAAAGCGTGGTCATCCGGCTGCTGGACACCATGGAGAGCCTGTGGAGCATCGACCAGATCGGCCTGGAGCCCGCAGACCGGCAGAAAGTCGATGACGTGATGGCGCGCAGCCACGGCATGTTCCTGACCACCGGGCCGACCGGCTGCGGGAAATCCACCACTCTGTACGCCATGCTGATGGAAATGCGCAAGCAGCACGTCAACATCCTGACCATCGAAGACCCGGTCGAATTCCACATCAGCGACGTCCAGCAGATGCAGGTCAACCGCGCCGCCGACTTCACTTTCGCTTCCGCGCTGCGCAATTTCCTCAGGCACGACCCCGACATCATCATGGTCGGCGAGATACGCGACCGCGAAACCGCGGCCATCGCCGTGGAAAGCGCGCTGACCGGCCATCTGGTGCTGAGCACCCTGCACACCAACACCGCGGCGACCACCGTCACCCGCCTGCTTGACCTCGGCGTGGAAGCGTACCTGCTGCGCGCGTCGTTGCTGGCGGTCATGGCGCAGCGCCTGGTGCGGCTGACATGCACCCACTGCAAGGAGCCGGAGGCCGTCCCCGCGCACATCCTGGAAACCTTCGCGATCGATGCCGGCGAGGTCTTTTACAAAGGCCGCGGCTGCTCGCACTGCGACGGATTGGGCATCAAATACCGGAAAGCGGTCTATGAGCTGATGGTGGTCAGTAAAAAAATCCAGGCCCTGATCGTGACCGGCGCCGAAGCCGATAAGATCCAGCAGGTGGCTGTTTCAGAGGGTATGCGGACACTGACCCAGGCGGGCATCGACATGGCCCGCCGGGGTGAAATCTCCCTTCAGGAAGCCTGGCGGGTACGATCCGAATGAACGGCAGACCTTACGGAATGGCCAGCAGCCGCGCCCTGAGCTTTTCAAGCCCCAAGTTGACGCCGGAACCTTCCGACACCCGGGCCGCCAGGCTTTCGGAGGCATCCCGGTCTTCCCAAAGCGCCGGATCCGCGGCTTTTCTGTAGGCATCCCGGAACGGCAGGCCTTGCTGCGCGAATTCAATCGCCAGGTCGGTGGCATGCATGGAAGGCTCCAGTGCGCCAAGGATGGCGGGGGCGTTCCATTGCAACCTGTCGAGCAGGTCCGGCAACAGCGCCAGTGCCGCCAGCCCGTGTGCAAAACCGCGCAGCGACGGCGCTTTGGTGAACTGCAGGTCGCGGTGATAGCCGGAGGGCAGCGACAACAGCTGCTCCAGCTCGGACCGCGCGCCGGAAACCGTGGCGTACGACGCGCGCAGCAGTTCGATCAGGTCCGGATTGCGCTTGTTGGGCATCAGCGAGCTGCCGGTCTGGTACTCGGCAGGCAATCGCACGAAACCGAACTCGCTGCTGGTGAACAGCGAAAGATCCCAAGCCAGGCGGCGCAGGTCACCCATCGCCGACAGCAGGGCGTCGAGCGCCGCGATTTCGTACTTGCCGCGCGACAGCTGCGCGTAGGTGGCGATCTGCTGGGTCCGGCCGAAATCCAATCGCTCCGTGCTGCCCTGGCGGTCCAGTGCCAGGTTGACGCCGAACCCGGATGCCGAGCCCAGCGGATTGGCATCGATGAGCGCCACTGTCTGCGAGGCACGCAGCGCGTTGTCGATGAAGCCCTCCGCCCACGCGCCCCACCACATGCCGCATGAGGACACCATGGCGCGCTGCATGTGCGTATAGCCCGGCAACGGCAGCAGGGCCTCCGCTTCCGCGCGCCGCAGGGCGACAGTAGCGATGGTTTTGCACTGGTCGACCAAGGTTTCCAGCTGGCGCTTGAGCCACAGACGCGAAGCCACCAGCACCTGGTCATTGCGGCTGCGGCCGGTGTGTATTTTCTTGCCGAGCTCACCCAGCCGCTCGATCAGGAAGTGCTCGATGGCGCTCTGCCCGTCCTCGAAACGGCTATCAAGCGGAAACTGCCCCTGACTGAACCGCTCGCCGAGCTCCGCCAAGGCATGCTGCAGCTGCAGGCTCTCGGCGTCGTTCAATAGGCCGATATGCTGCAGGCCCTGCGCATGCGCAAGGCTGGCCTGGATGTCATACAGGAACAGCTCGCGGTCGTGGACGATGTCGCCGCCGGCCAGGAAATCCTGGATGGCCTGGTTGATCTCGGATCCGGGTTTCCCCCACAACAGATGCTGGCTCATAGTAGTCCCGTGGTTTCTTCAAGGTTCAAGGCGATATTGATGTTCTGCAGGGCCTGGCTGGCGGCGCCTTTCAGCAGGTTGTCCAACACCGAGACCAGCACCAGGCGCCGGCCGTCGGCGCTGAGCGTGAAACCGCCGACGCGGGCATTGGGCGTACCGGCGACGGAATGCAGCCAAGGCGCTTGTTTCTGAATGCCGACAAACGGCTCATCACGGTAAAAGTCCCGATATACGCCCTCCGCCTCATCGAGGCTGAAGTCCCGGCTCAGGGTCAAATTGGCGGTAATCGACAAGCCCCGGAAATGCGGCGCGACATGCGGCATGAACTGCACCTCGCAGCCCATGCGGTCCGAGGCTTCGCGTTCGTGGATATGTCCGGTCAGGGCATAGGGCATCAGATTGTCCTTGAGCAGTTCCAGGTTGTTCTTGTCCGAAGGCGTCGTTCCCGCGCCGGAATATCCCGATACGCCGAAGCACTGCACAGGCCCGGCAAGGGCTCCGCGCATGGGTGCGATGGCCAGCTGCATGGCCGTGGCGTAACAACCGGGATTGCTGATGCGGTTCTGCCCGCGCCAAGCGCGCCGATTGAGCTCCGGAAGACCGTAATACCAATCCGGGTCAAAGCGGAAATCGGCGGACAGGTCGATCAGCACGGTGCGTGAATGCGCATCCGCATAAGCACGCGCCCATTCGCCGGCCAGGCCGTTCGGAAGCGCCAGCACCAGAACATCGACATCCCGCGACAACGCCTGTTCCGGCGTAAGGTTTTCGTAGCGCATGTCCGCGGGGGCGTCGGGCTCGAACACACTCAGCCTCTGCCCTTCCCTTCCGCGCGAAGATACGAACGCCAATTCAATATCAGGATGGGTAGCCAGCCGCTGGATCAGCTCACTGCCCACATACCCGCGCGCGCCGATGAGTCCGAGCCGGTAGCGCTTTGCTGCCTCGGGCTTCATTCGGCATCCTTTTCGTGGAAAGTGGCCGGACGATTGAGACAGTAGCCGACCGCGCGTTCGATTTCGGCGAATCCGTCCAAACCATACC
>DATMWF010000157.1:0-10704 GCA_035562675.1 Arenimonas sp.
CTCGGCTTCAACTCGCTCGGCTTCAACACGCTCGGCTTCAATTCGTTCGGCTTCGAGACGTTCGGCTTCGAGACGTTCGGCTTCGAGACGTTCGGCTTCGAGACGTTCGGCTTCGAGACGTTCGGCTTCGAGACGTTCGGCTTCGGCACGTTCGGCTTCAGTTCGCTCAGCTGCTAAACGCTCAGCTTCAAGACGTTCGGCTTCAAGGCGCTCGGCTTCAACACGCTCGGCTTCAACACGTTCGGCTTCAACACGTTCGGCTTCAACACGTTCGGCTTCAAGGCGCTCAGCTTCGAGGCGTGCGGCTTCAACACGTGCGGCTTCAACACGCTCAGCTTCAACACGTTCGGCTTCAAGACGTTCGGCTTCGAGGCGCTCAGCTTCAACACGTTCGGCTTCCATATCAGCCAGAACCATCGGAGCCACTGCAGCCGTTGGCAATTCGGGTAATTCGTCGCGTTTGGCGGCGACCCAGCTCTCTAGATCAGGGTAGGCGGTGGGCTGGACATTTCTGTTCAGATCATCAAGTGTCGCCTGGACAGCATCTGCCACCTGCGCGAGGCAGGCGATGACTTCAGCCTTGGCGCCGATATGATGCGCGATGGAGCGCCGTACCAGGGATTCCGCAGGGGCGAGTACGCCGGCCAAAGTCGACACTTCGGTCATGGCGAACGCACCGTTCATGGTATGGATGGCGCGGAACACGTCATCCTCAAATGCCGGCGTGTCAGCCGAAGCGGCCTGCTGCAGCCAACGGTTTACGGTCTCAAGGTGTCCGCTGACTTCCGGGGTCAGTATTTCAAGCAACACTGGGTCGATGATCGGCGAGGTTTCCGCCGCCTTGGCCGGGATGGCGTCTTCCTTGGCCGCGGGCGGCTTGACGGCGTCGGCCTGTTTCGGCTGGTAGACCAGCTCTTCGCCGGCAGCCAGACGCTCGGCGACATCGGAAAGACCTTCCACATCCAGATAGGCTTTGCCACCCAGCAATGCCTGCTGGAATTTCGGCAGCGCATCGATGGCGATGCCGACCATGCTGACCACCGAATCCGATGCCGGCCGCGTTTCGTCCAGGACGCGGTTCAGCAGACTTTCGATTTTCCAGCTGAAATCGCTCAGCGCCATGGCGCCGACCAGGCGTCCGCTGCCTTTCAACGTATGGAATACGCGGCGGATCGGGCGGATGAGATCGACATTTTCCGGCTCGGCTTGCCATTTGTCGAAGAACGAATGCAGGTTGCCGGATTCCTCGGAGAATTCCTCCAGGAAGATTTCGCGGATCTCATCATCGATGCCTTCGGCGCTGAGGTCGAATCCTTGCACGCTATCACCGCTTTCATCGAACCCGATGGTCCAATCCGTGGCGTCGGCAGTCCTGACGGGGGCCGGGGCGGCAGGCGCCTCAACAGCAGGCTCAGGCACGGATTTCTTCTCGACCGCTTCCACCAGGGGCTTGGCGGCCTCAACCGTTGCCGGCGCGGGCACGGGGGCCGTGACCGCGTGCAACGCGTAATCCGGGATTGGCCAATAATGCAGCGCCTCCAGGCTCTTCTCGGTTATCTCGAGGATGCGCTCACGGTTGGGACGGCGGTCACGTACCGATTCAAGATAATATTCCAGACTGGCCAGCACTTCCGCCAGGCGTTCCATCTGTTCGCCGCTCGGAACGGCGCTTTTTTCGATGAATTCGACGCGTGTGAACGCATTGATGGCGTCGATATAGCTTGAAACGGGAGTGAACTCGAGGATGGCGAGCGCACCCGATACCTGCTTAAGCAGCGTCGGGATGGCGGCAAGCTGCTCATGATCCCAGTAGCTTTCGACGAAGGCGACGTACGCCTGCCGGGCAAGCGTGAAATTGACGATCGATTCCCTGAT
The DNA here is from genome assembly GCA_035562675.1 of Arenimonas sp. Lineage (GTDB taxonomy): Bacteria > Pseudomonadota > Gammaproteobacteria > Xanthomonadales > Xanthomonadaceae > Arenimonas. The sequence goes on from DATMWF010000157.1 coordinate 1,876, forward strand.
CAGGGCGTCCAGAAGCTGGTGCGACTGTGACGATGACAGGAAGTCGCTGGCCATCTTGGCCTGCTTCCTGCCTGCGATGTCCGCGACCTTGTGGTCGAGCATCATTTCAACGGACAGCAGCGACTTGGCGATTTCCATCAGCTTCGCTTCGCTGGGCGACTTGCCGGAGGATACGAATCCGCTGACCAGCTCCTTGTTCAGCCTGATCAGTTCCTTCGCCTTGTCGGCGTCGATCAGGCCGAGCGTGCTTTCGATGCGGGCCAGCACGTCAACCAGTCCCGACATATCCGCCGGCGCGGCATCGGTCTGCCGGATCGCCATGTCCAAGGAGTCCTTGACGCGCAGGATGTCTTCCTTGATGACCGCCGACACACTCTGCAAAAGCGCGTTGTTGCGTCCGAGCAGGCTGCTTTTGGCATGCTTGATCTCGTCTTCATCGGGAATGTTGTGGGCCAGCTCGAAGGTGTCGTAAACCTGCCGCAGGCCGCTGCTCGCATCAGGCGCCTGCGAAACGAAATACAGAAGCTCCTGGGTCAGGCGAACAGGCGAACTTTGACGGGCCTCACCACTGTTCCTGTTATTGATATAGCTCACTTCCTGGTCGATCTTGACGATCGACTGGCGCAACGCCTTGGTAGCCTCGAGCTTTCCTTCCGCCACGGCATGCAACAGGCAGGATGCCACCCAGAAAAGTTTCTTGCTGGAGTCGTCCTGGCAGTGCGCCACGATTTTCTCGCAGGCCTCGGCGAGCCGTCCGGCGGCGTTTCTGTCATCCTGACTGTTCAGCCAGGAATGCAGATGGGCCTGGAACTGCAGGGCCAATTCGCCGAATGGGCCGCCGCCGTCCTTGCCGAGCATGGCGGATAAGGCGCCATCGGGAATCGCTGACTGCGTCGACGCCGTGTACACCGCTTCTTCCGAAAGCGGCGGATGGTTGCCGATCGAGCGGAGTTCATTGATGAGCGGCAACAGCACGCCGGGGACGTCACGATGCCCGTTCTGGAGCCTTTCCAGGTAATCCGGAAGCTGCACGATGCACTGCATGAGCAGGGAAAACGCGTTTTCGCTGGCCTGGGCGTTGTCCTCGGCCAAGCGGCCGGCCAACTGCTCCATTTCCTCGGCAAGCTTCGCCGGGCCGGTCAACTCGACCATGTTGAGGATGCCCGCGACCTGATGCAGATGCTGGCCGCACTCGCGCAGCGCGGCGACACCCTGCCCGTCTTCGACGAACTGTTCCAGGGAATTGCGCGCTTGATGCAGGGTACTGTCCAGCTCCGGCTTAAGCCAGGTCAGGACAGTCACATCAATTGGGCTGAGTAATTTCATGCAACACCCTTGCAAAATCGAATCAGATGGCTCGGCAAACCTGCGCTATTCAAATCCGGGTCAGCCCGGAAGTTTGAAGTTCGCCACTGATCGACGCAAATCGGCGGCCAGCTTGGCCAAGTTACCGATGGAGTCCGCCGTCTGAACGGCACCCACCGATGTCTGCTTGGTGGTTTCCTGAATGTCGGACATGGTTTCGGTAATGCTGGTCGCGGATATCGACTGCTGCTTGGACGCGTGCGAGATGTCCTGAATCAGCCTGGACAGATCGCCGGAAACCGTTTCAATCTCACCCAGCGCAAGGCCAGCGTCTTCCGCCAGACGGGCGCCGGCAACCACTTCGGCGGTGGTCTGCTCCATGGAGTTGACTGCCTCGTTGGTATCCGACTGAATGGTCTGGACCAATGACTCGATGCGCTTGGTGGCGTTCGAGGCGCGTTCCGCGAGGCGCTGGACTTCGTCGGCGACCACCGCGAAACCGCGGCCCGCTTCACCGGCCGAAGCCGCCTGAATGGCCGCGTTCAGCGAAAGGATGTTGGTCTGCTCGGCGATGTCGTTGATCAATTCCACGATCGAGCCGATTTCCTGCGAGCTTTCGCCCAGGCGCTTGATGCGCTTGGAGGTTTCCTGGATCTGGCCGCGGATGTTGTCCATGCCGTTGATGGTCTGGCGCACGACGTCCGCGCCTTTCGACGCGATGCTCACGGAGCGCGTCGCCACGTCCGCGGATTCCGCGGAGCGTTTCGAAACGTCATCGATGTTGTTGGCGATGATGCCGATCTGATGCGACGCCGCCTCGATCTGCTGCGCCTGGTGCTCGGCTGCTTCGGCCAGCTGTGTGGCGGTCGCCTGCGTTTCCTGCGCCGATGCGGAGACCTGCACCGAGGTGTCGTTGATGGTACCCACCAGCAGACGCATTTCATCGACGGTGTTGTTGATGGCGTCGGCGATGGCGCCGGTGAAATCCTCGGTCACGGTCGCTTTGGTGGTCAGGTCGCCGTTCGACAGCGGATCGATTTCATCCAGAAGGCGCATAATCGCCTGCTGCTGCTGCTGGTTGGTTTCCTTGGACTTGGAAAGCTGAACGGTCTGCGAGCGGAACGTGCCGACCAACAGGAAGAAGATGCTGACCAGGGCGGCGATCGACGAAATCAGCGTGATGTAGCTGTTCGGGAACGCACGGCGCAGGTTGATGTTGTCATAGGCTTTGTACAGGTTCTCACTGTCTTCCAACAGGACCGCGGAATCCAGGGAAATCGCGCTTTCGGCCTGGCTCACGTCATACAGGTTGGTGGACGCGTCAAGGATGGTCTTGATTTCCTTTTCGGACTGCGCGAACAGCTGTTCGGCGGCGACCACCGAACTCAATGCCGCCGGCGAACTGACTGCCGACACATTCAATTCCGGATTGCCGCTTTTCAGGCCGCTCAGCACCTGCGAGAACACCGCGGTATCGCGGGACAGCGCATCCGCCGAAGACACCGATTTCTCGCCGCCTGCGACCACTTCCGTGACGCGGCGCGCCATGCGGTCAGCCAGCACGATCTGGCGGTTGGCCAGGTTGATCTGTGCCGCCGGTGCGGAATAATCCGACATCGCCGACACCACTTCACTCAATCGGGCCGAGAGCTGCGGAACCCGTGAGGTGAACTGGCTGGCCGTCTGGGACAGGCTGACCACTTCCTTTTCGCTTTTCAGGATCTGATCGGCGTTCTTGGCGATGGTCGACCAGGTCTTGCTGACCTGGGCCAACGCACCCTTGGCGCCCAGCGCGTTATGGCTTTTGTTCAGCTTGGCAACGACCTCGGCGGTACGCTCCTTGGCGTCCTTGAATTCAGCAAAGGATTCCGCATTCCCCGACGCGGACTCTTTGGAATACTTGGCCAGCTTCTGCGACAGCACCTGCAGTTCGGAACTCAAGGCGCGCGCCTGGTTTTCCTGACTGCTGTAGTAGGTGGATGCGGCGTAATTGGCGGCGAACACCACGATGGATGCGATCAGCAGCGTAAGCCAGAACTTCTGGCCGTAGGTACCGAGTTTGTCTGTAATAGAACGGATATTAGTGCTCATTATTTAAATTTAATCCTTGCTTTAGCAATGAATCAGGCGGCAGCCTGCCTGAATTCAGGTGTCCGAGTTAATAGGTCCATGTCAAAAACCCCCCAAGTTTTTCCAAAAGCGCTATAGGCCTTGCTAACGAAATGACCTAAACGGCCTTCATTGAACGACCCGGCTTCATCCACAAGCTGGGCGTCGTTGAAGAAACGCTGGCCGAACAACTCATCTACCACGACAGCCACCATGCCACCGGGCTGTTGAACCACAAGCATCCTCTGTCCGTCATGCATCAGAGTGCGCTCGCCGAAAATGAACAGCTTGAAATCGACGATCGGCAGCAGATTGCCGCGCGAATTGGCCACGCCGAGCAGCCAGGGCTCAGCACGCGGAACCGGGGTCATGGGCGGTATGCTGGTGATTTCAATGACCTGGTCGAAGGAGGAGGCCAGCATGCGCGTACCTATCCGGTAGCCGACCGCACGCCAGTGCCCGGGCTCTTCGGAAACTTCCGGAGCGGCGGCCACGTGGCTGATCGAGCGGCGCTGGTAATCCAGCAGTCTGTTGAAAATCGATTGGTTGGCTGACATGGTTAAACCTTGACCTGGGACACAAACTGGCGGATGGCGGACAGCAGCTCGTCACGCGTGAACGGCTTGGTCAGGTACTGCTCCGCGCCTACCACGCGCCCGCGCGCCTTGTCGAACAGTCCGTCCTTCGACGACAGCATGATGACCGGCGTGTTCTTGAACTGCTGGTTGTTCTTGATCAGCGCGCAGGTCTGATACCCGTCCAGGCGCGGCATCATGATGTCCACGAAGATGATGTGCGGCTGCTGGTCGGATATCATCGCGAGCGCCTCAAAGCCGTCGACCGCGGTCGCGACCGAACAGCCCTCCTTGACCAGCAGGGTCTCGGCCGTGCGGCGGATGGTCTTGGAGTCGTCAATCACCATCACGCGTAGGCCATTGAGTTGTGCGTTTTCCATCAATATCCCCGAAATCTTTCAAACTGCTTGAAGCTTACTGAATGCGTTCCTCTGCCATAATAATAGGGAGATTCGGATTTAGCCAAGCTATTTTTATAATCCAATCTACCATAATCTTAGGAAAGCGCACGCGAGAACCATATGAAAAGATCAATTGCCGTGGTAATGGACCCGATTGAACGGATAAGCCCCGCCAAGGACACCAGCTTCGCCTTGTTGCTCGAGGCCCAGCGGCGCGGCTATGCCCTGCATTACGTCGAACCCGGCAGCCTCAGCATACGGGACGCGTGCGCCCACGGCCGGTTGGCCGGGCTGACGGTGAAAGACGATAAGAGTCAATATTATGAACTGGGTGATTGGCAGGACACCGCCCTTTCAGCCGTCGACGTCGTGCTGATGCGCAAGGATCCGCCGGTCGATGACCAGTTCATCCACGACACACAGATCCTGTCGATGGCGGAACGTGACGGAGTCCTGGTGGTCAACCGGCCGCAGGGCCTGCGTGACATGAACGAGAAGCTGACCACCCTGCTGTTTCCGCAATGCTGTCCGGAAACGCTGGTCACCCGCAGCGTCGCCGAACTCAAGGCATTCATCCGCCGGCACGGCGATACCGTGGTGAAACCCCTGAACGGCATGGGCGGCAAGTCCATCTTCCGCATCCGGCATGGCGACGGCAACGCCAACGTGATCCTGGAGACCCTGACCGATTCGGGGGCCATGACCATGGCGCAGCGCTACATTCCGGAAATCACCCAGGGCGACAAACGCATCCTGCTGATCGACGGCGAACCTGTGCCTTACGCCCTGGCGCGCATCCCGCAGGGCGATGAATTCCGCGGCAACCTGGCGGCCGGCGGCAAGGGCGAAGGCCGCCCGCTGACCGAACGCGACCGGTGGATCGCCGCCCAGGTCGGCCCGTGGCTGAAAGAGCGCGGCATGCTGTTCGTCGGTCTGGACGTGATCGGCGACTACCTGACCGAGGTGAACGTCACCAGCCCGACCTGCGCGCGCGAGCTGGATGCCCAATTCGGCCTGAACATCGCCGGCCTGCTGTTCGACGCCATCGAGGCGAGACTGGCCGACCCATGAACAAACGCGTCACCGCCAAAGACCGATTGACCGGAACCTTCATACTTTCCGCAATCTGCTATGGGGTGATCGTGCTGGGCGTGGGATTCACCTTGAACAAGGCCGCACCGGTCTCGCCGACGCTTGACGTCGTCCTGACCCCGACGGCCAGCAACCAAAAGCCGGGGCAGGCCGATTTCTTGGCACAGGCCAGCAATCAGGGCGGTGGAAACAGCGACCAGGCCCAACGCCCCAAGGACAACCAGCTTTCCCAGCTGCCGCAGATCAACCCAGGCGAGGCCCCGGTCAGCTTGCAGGCGCAGAAAACGCCGCCTGAACCGGAGTCGGTGCAGCGGACGCTGATCACCCATGCCCCGACCGACCCGAAAACGCCCCGCGCCCAAGAGCAGAAGCCCAACAGCAGCGAACCGCTGCCGATCAGCCAGGAGCTGGTCGAGCAAAGCCTGGCCTTGGCCAGGCTGGCCAACGAATACAGCCAGAAACAGAGCCTGCAGGCCAGAAAGAGCAGACATAAGTTCATCACCGCCAGCACCCAGGAATACGCCTACGCCCAATACATGAGCGAATGGGTGCGTAAAGTCGAGCGGGTCGGCAATGCCAACTACCCGGAACAGGCGCTGCTCAACCAGCTCAGCGGGCAGTTGATCCTGACGGTGGCGATCCGCCGGAACGGCAGCATCGAAGGCATCACGGTGGTGAAGTCCAGCGGCAACAAAGTCCTGGATGGCGCGGCGGTGAAGATCGTCCGCTTGGCCGAGCCGTTCGCCGCGTTGCCGGCGACCAAGGAAGATCCCTCCGTGCTCTACATCACCCGCACCTGGCAGTTCCTTGCCGGCCAGGCGACCCTGAACTAAGCGCCGACAGCGGTGGCGACGGCCTGCTGCAGCTGCCGGCCACTGACCGGTTTTCTCAGGAAGGCGCTCATTCCGGCCTCAAGACACAAGGCCTCGACATCCGCCTGGGTGCGTGCCGTGAGCGCGATGACGGGGGTCTGCACGCCCTGCTTGCGCCATACCCGCGTCAGCTCCAGGCCGGACATGCCGGGCAGATCGACGTCGCAGAAAATCACGTCGAAGGCGTTTTGGGCGGTCAGCGCCAAGGCTTCCAGCGCATTCTTCGCCGACACCACCTGATGGCCGTGGGCGGCGAGCAGTTCACTGACCACCAGCACGATGGTTTCATCGTCTTCCACCAACAGGATTCTTTCAGCGCTGCGCGCTGCCGTAGCGTCCTGCGCTGCAGTTTCAACGGCAGGCACGTTATCCGCGGCCAGCTCCAAAGGCAGGTTCAAGGTGAACGTCGAGCCATGGCCGGGTTCGCTGGATACCTGGATGTCGCCATCCATCAACACCGCGAACTCCCTGCTGATCGCCAAACCCAGCCCGGAGCCACCGAACTGCCGGCTGGTGCGGACGCCGTCGGCCTGCACGAAACGCCGGAACAGCATGTGCTGCTGCTCCTGGTTCATGCCTGGCCCCGAATCGACCACCGACAGCATCAGGCCTTTCGGCCATAGGCGCTGGGCTTTGATGATGACAAAGCCCTGATCGGTGAATTTGATGGCATTGCTGCCGAGATTCAGCAGTATCTGCCGGATTCGGCCGCAGTCGCCGAGGTAAGCGCGGTTCACCTCGGGTTCCATCTGCAGCTCAAAATGCAGGCCCTTGCGGACCGCCAGCGGCGACAGCAGCGCCTGCACTTCAAGCAGAATGGCCTGCAGCTGGAAAGGCTGGTTATCAAGCTCGAACTGCCCTGCCTCGATCTTGGACAGGTCCAGTGCGTCATTCATCAGGCGCAGCAGATGTTCACCGGCCTTTTTGATGGCGGCCACCTGTGACTTGGGTCGATCCGGCAATTCGCCGGCCAACAGGAGCTCGGCCATACCGAGCACGCCGGTCATCGGCGTCCGGATTTCATGGCCGAGGTTGGCCAGGAACTGTGATTTGGCCTCTGAACTTTTCAATACCAGATCCTGCTGCTGGGCCTCCAGCTGCAGCGCGTATCTGCGTTTCAGACGCTGGCGGTTGCCGTTGACGATCAACCCGACCAGCAGCGCAAGCGCCAGGACATAGGACGCGTACGCCCACCAGGTTTTCCATAGCGGCGGCAGCACGTCGATCGCCAGCCGCACCGGCTTGGACCAAACCCCTTCGGCATTGGCCGCCATCAGTTCAAGCCGGTATTCGCCGGCCGGCAGTTTCGAGAACACGCGCTTCCCGCTGGTGCCCATTTCGACCCAATCAGGATCGTAACCCGACAGGCGCGATCGGTAGCGGTGTGCGCTGACGTCATCGAAGTTCAGCAGCAGCGCATCAACGCTCAGGTCACGGTCATCAGGCTGCAGGGTGATCAGCTTGCCGGCGTCAAGCCGGAAAACATCCTCTTCGCGGCGCACCGAAATGCGCTCGATCACCAGGCGCAGGGGGATGGCGGCCGCCGACATCTGCCTGGGATTGAATCCGACCAGGCCGGCGCCGCTCAAGGCCAGCGCCTGGCCGTCCGCGCCGATGTAAGGCGGCAGCTGCGCGAACTCCTGGCTGATCAAGCCGTCGTTGATGCCGAATACCCTGACCCGGTTCTGCACCGGGCTGTAGCGCATCAGGCCGCGCGCCGAACTGAGCCACAGCGCCCCGGCACCATCGGCGTTGATGCCGGTGACTTCCACCGCAGGCAGGCCTTCGTCGCCGCTGACCGAGCGGATGGGCGTCAGTTCACCGGCCTGCCAGTGATACGCGTCGAGTCCGCCCAGACGGCCGAGCCAAAGGGTCTGCGGCGGGGAAAAGTAAGCACTGAACACCCGTTCGCCGGGAGCGCCTTTCACGGCGGCGAACTGCCGGCGCTGCGGGTTCCAGGCCAGTACGCCTTCGCCGCCGGCCAGCCACAGTTGCTGGTCGGGGCCGATGAACAGCTGTTCCGGATCCGGGAACCTGAGGCCCTGGCCGCTCTTGGGCGTGACGGAATGGACGATGCGGCCGTTGCCGTCGCGCGCCTGCAGTCCGCCGCCGTAGAATGCCGCCCAGATCAGACCGTCAGGGCTTTGGCGCAGATGCGTGACCGGTCCGAGCAAGGCGGGATCTGCGCTCGACTGCATGTTCCATACCGTCGGCGTGTCTGCCGCCGGATCGATGCGCAGCAAGCCCTGGTGATTGCCGAGCCAGATCGCGCCGTTGCTGTCCTGCAGAACGCTGTTCAGGGATTGCAGGGCTTTGGCCGATGCATCGGTATTTATCGGCTGGACCTGGCCACTGGACGGCCAGAAACGGTCAATGGCGCCCGCCTTCCCGACCAGCAGCAGGCTGCCGTCGCGCAGGTCATGGTAGTTTTGCGCCACGGTGTTCCGTAACCCGGTGCCGGACGCCTGACCGGAG
>DATMWF010000158.1:0-4582 GCA_035562675.1 Arenimonas sp.
GCGCCGGCCTGCAGCTGCGGACCGTCTTTGCGCTGCGCACGCTCGATGCCGGCGCTGACCGCTTTTTCCAGATAGGTCTGGCTGGACGGCGACAAGGTGGTGAGCACGGTCAAGCCCTGCCCCCTGAGGTCCTCATCGTCATAATCCTTGGCCAGCTGGCGTCGCACGATATCCAGGAATGCCGGCGCGCGGTTACGGGCCAATATCGGCTTGGCGACCACGCCGAGCGGCGCCTGCTTGGCTTCGGCGGTCTGCTCGGGCGTCAATAATCCGGCTTCGAGGAATTCGTTCAATACCGTCATGCGCCGTTTCAGGCCGCGCTCCGGATGCTTGCGCGGATCCCAGTAATACGGGCCCTGCACCAGCCCGATCAACAGGGCGATTTCCTGCGGCTGCAGATCGGCTACGTCACGCCCGAACCAGAAATCCGACCCGGCGGCGATGCCGTGGATGGATTGATCGCCGACCTGCCCCAGATACACCTGGTTCAAGTACGCTTCGAGGATGGTTTTCTTGTCGAATCGCGCTTCGATGATCAGCGCATACAGCGCTTCCTTGACTTTGCGGGTGATGGTCTTGGTGTTGCTCAGGAACAGGCTGCGCACCAGCTGCTGGGTCAGCGTGGAAGCGCCCTGCTCGAAACCCACTTCGCGGATATTGACGTAAATGGCGCGCGCCACGCCCAGCGGATCGATGCCGATATGGTTCTGGAAGTTGCGGTCTTCCACGGCCTGCAGGCCGTCGACCAATAATTTGGGAACGCGGTCGATCTTGACCAGACGGCGTTCTTCGGTGTTGTTGCCATACAGGGTCGCGATGCGCATCGGATCGATTCTGGCCGAGGCCAGCGTCCGTTTTCCGGCCGCGTCGCGGACCACATTGACCCGGCCCGACACCAGCAGGACATCAAGGCGCATGGCCGGCACCTTGCCGTTGACATCGTAGAATTCGCGGGTGCCGATCTTGAACCGCCCGCCGTTGCGCACGTAGGTGCCCGGCGTTTTGCCCTGCCCGTCGTTTTTATAGCCGCCGGACTGCAGTTCAAGCTCCAGGCTGGAGCCATCCAAGGCCAGACCCGGCTTGAGCTCGAGCGGCCTGGCATAGACCTTGGTGGGCACCTGCCAGTTCAACTGCGCGAACTGGTCGCGGACCTGCTTGTCCAGATACCAGATATACGGGATGCCGATGCCGAGACTCAGGCCGACGAACAGGAACAGCAGGCGCCACAATCCGCGTTTCAGCAGGGAGGGTTTCGGTTCCGCGTCTTGATTCGGGTTATTCACAAAGCTCCGGCATCGTCATTTGGTTTATTTTATCAGCAAGGCGCGGCGTTAGCCGAATCGCCTGACTTCCAGCACGCCGGGCACGGCATTCAGTTTACTCAACAAGGCGCTTAACTGGCCGAAATCGGCGACCTTGAGGTTCACTTTCAATTCAGCCATCGGCCCGCCCTGGTCCAGGGTGTTGATGCCGGCGATGTTGACGTTGGCCTGCGCGATCAGGTTGGTGAGGTCCTTGAGCAGCCATTTGCGGTCATAGGCGCGGATGAAGATCGATACTTCGTATTTGCTTTCCTCGCGGCTGCCCCAGTTGACCGGCAGTTCGCGTTCCGGGTTTTTCTGGATCAGGTAGATGAAGCTCGGGCAGTTGGCGCGGTGGATGCTCACGCCCTTGCCCTTGGTCAGGTAGCCGGCGATGGCGTCGCCCGGCACCGGCTGGCAGCAGCGCGCCAGCTGGGTCAGCAGGTTGCCGACGCCTTCGACGGTCATGTCGCTTTTGCCCGCGCGCTTCGGCGCCGCACCGGGTTTCCTGGCCGGCGGCGGCTCCGGCGGCTGCAGGAATTCGTGCAGCGCCCGGGAAACCTGCCCGGGGCTGACATCGCCCAGTGCCAGCGCCACGCACAGCTCGTCCCGGTCGGGCAGCTTCAGCTTCTCGAGCGCCGGCTTGAGATCGGCCTGCATCAGCGCCACGCGGCGCAGTTCCCTGTCGAGAATCTCGCGTCCGGCTTCCAGGTTGCGCTGGCGATCCAGGCGCGAGAAGAAAGCACGCACCTTGTCGCGTGACCGCGAGCTGGCCAGGTAGGCGTTGGCGGCCAGCAGCCAGTCGCGCTTCGGCGTGCCGGTCTTGCTGGTCATGATCTCGATGCGGTCGCCGGAATGCGGCTGGTATTCCAACGGCACGATCCGGCCGTTGACCTTGGCGCCGCGGCAACGGTGGCCGACATCGGTATGCACGTGGTACGCGAAGTCGAGCACGGTACCGCCCGGCGGCAGGTCGATGACCTCGCCCTTCGGGGTCAGCAGGTATTTACGGTCTTCGACCAGCTCGGTGCCGATGCCGGCCAGCAGCGACTGCTCGTCGGTGCTCTTGCTGTTCTCCAGCAGCTGGCGCATCTGCGCGATCTTCTTCTCGAACTCGCCCTGCGCCTTGCCGCCCTCCTTGTAGCGCCAGTGCGCGGCCACGCCCATCTCGGCGTGCTCATGCATTTTCCAGGTACGGATCTGCACTTCCAGCCCCAGGCCTTCCGGGCCGATCACGGCGGTATGCAGGCTCTGGTAATTATTGCTTTTCGGCTGCGCGATGTAATCGTCGAACTCGCCGGGGATCGGCGTCCACAGCTGATGCACGATGCCGAGCACGCTGTAGCATTCGCCGACGTCATCGACCAGCACGCGTATCGCGCGGATGTCGTACAGCTCGTCGAAATCCAGGTGCTTGCGCTGCATCTTGCGCCAGATGCTGTAGATGTGCTTCGGGCGGCCGGCCACGTCGGCTTCGATGCCGGCCTGGAACACCGCCTGCCGGATCATCCGGATGGCCTTGTCGATGTAGCGTTCACGCAGCCCGCGTTTTTCCTGCAGCTGTTTGGCGACCGCCTGGTACTGCGCCGGCTGCATGAAGCGGAACGCCAGGTCCTCCAGCTCCCATTTCAGCTGCCAGATGCCCAACCGGTTGGCGAGCGGCGCGTGGATGTCGAAGGTCAGATGCGCCAAGGCCAGTCGTTCGGCTTCCGGCCACGCCACCGCCTGGCGCATCTGCACCAATTGCCATGCCAGCAGGATGATCAAAACGCGCAGGTCGAGGATGATGGCCAGCAGCAGCCGGCGCAGGCCCTCGGCGCTGCCCATGCGGCCGTGCTGCTGGTAGATGTCCCAGACTTTCCGGGAGGCGTTCAGGCCATCCAGCAGACGCGCCTGTTCCGGCTTCAGCCTGGATTCCGGCGACACCATCGCAGGGCACAGGTAGGCGGCCGAAGCCAGCAGCATGTCGGGATCGGCCGACAGGCCCTGCAGCACGTCCCAGAGCTTCAGGCAGGCATCCAACTGCGCCGCGTCCATCACCTGCCCGGCCTGCAAGGCCACAGCACCCGTTTCCGGCTTTTCAGACCAGACGGCGAGTCGCTCGGCAAGGGACGGCATTTCGTTGGATTTGGACACTTTGGCTTATTTCAAATGCTTTACACTAGGACAGTATGACAAATTTTGGAGTTCCCATATGAAGCGAATCGCCCTTTTCACGCTGTTGCTTTTGAGTTCAGGCCTGGCTGCCGCCCAGCCATCCGGCGCGGCCTCCCTGAAGGACCGCATGAGCCCCGAACAGTTCAAGGCGGCCGGCTTGGATAAGCTGGACGAAAACGAACTGAAACAGCTGAATGCCTGGTTCAACGGCGAGAAAACCGTGGTGGTTGAAAAGACCGTCATCGTCGAAAAGCCCGTCGAGTCGGGCATGGCGGCGCCGAAACCCGCCACCGACGACATCAACAGCCGCCTGGTGGGCGAATTCAAGGGCTGGCGCGGCAACACCACCTTCACGCTCGAGAACGGCCAAGTCTGGCAACAGGCCGACACCAAGGAAATGTACGCCAAGAAGCTGGTCAATCCCGCCGTGCGCCTGACCTACAGCAGCCTCGCCGGCTGGCGTCTGCAGGTCGAAGGCTACGGCAGCTGGGTGAAGGTCAAACGCGTCAAGTAAGCGCTTCCAGCTGGCGTGCCAGGCGCTTGTGCGAGACCGCGCCTTTCAGGCCGAGCTCCTGGGCGAACACCTGCACGCACAGCTCCTCGGTATCCTGCCAGAAGCGCTGCCATTCCGGCGCCAGATCGCGCCCCTTGGCAAACCGCCGCGCGAGCATATCGATGAACGGCTTGAGTTCCAGCATGCGCGCCTGGTCCTTGATCGGATCCTGCAACGCGCGCTCCTGGCGTAGGCCCAGCGCCTTCAGGTAACGCGGCAGGTGCGGCAGCATGGGCGCCGGCGTGCGGGTCAGGAAACCCGGATACACCAAGCGGTCAAGATGCGCCTTGATGTCGGCAAGGTTCGCCGCCGCCCAGCCCATCAGGCCGGTCCCCATGCGCGCCCTGAGCTGGGCCACCGCTTTCAGGCATTCTTCCAGCAAGGCCAGCACCGCCATGCTGCGCGCGAACAGCTGCTGGGCGATTTCCTTGCAGACCGCATCGAACGCCGCCTGGGTGCGGATCTGGCCCAAGGGCCGGTCCAGCAGTTCATTCAGGCCGGCCTGCACGCAATCCGCGCGCAGCCGTTCGGCTGACTCGATGGTGGCGTACATCAGGCCGAGCTTGGCGTC
>DATMWF010000159.1:0-14287 GCA_035562675.1 Arenimonas sp.
ACTGGCGAACAGCGACGCCCTGCCGATTCGCGCCGCGCCCATGATGTCCGGATTGCCTGCCAGCAAGGTCAATGCGACCACATGCAGCGGCAGCATCACCGCATTGACCACCTGGCTGGTGTAAATCAACGGAATCAGCGGCAGGCCAGGAATCGAGACCACGCTGGCGGCTGCCACCGCCAAGCCGACGAACACCGCATAGAAAATCTGGAAATGGCGCGAATCGAGGTCCAACGAGGCCGGCGCGCCGATGCCTTCGGCAATGGAGTAGGAGGTTGCCAGTGGCACGATGGCCGCTGCCAGCAAAGACGCGCCCAGCAATCCCGCGCCGAACAGCACGGTGGCGAACCGGCCCGCCAGAGGTTCCAGCGCGGCGGCGGCGTCACCGGCGTCGTTGATATGCACACCGGCGCGGTGCAGGGTCGCGGCGCAGGCGACCGCGATGGCCAGGCCGATGATGCCGGTCAGCACCGAGCCGACGATGACATCCACTTTCTCCCAGCCCAGGTTGGCGACGGTGATCTTCTTGTCAACGGCATAGGATTGGATGAACGCCAGACCCCACGGCGCCAGCGTGGTGCCCAACGCGGCCGCGAGCACGATCCAGCCCGGCTGGCTGCCAGGCAGGTTCGGGATGATTGCGTTGCGCCAGACCTGGGGCCAGTCGGGTCCGGCAAGAATGCCGTCGACGATGTACAGCGCGAGCGTCGCGGACACCAACAGCAGGATCCGTTCCACCCGATGGAACGACCCGAGCACCACCAGCAGCGAAATCAGCACACAGGCGGCCGGCGCGCTGATCCAGGGCGGGATGTCCAGCAATGAAAACGCCGCGGATATGCCCGCATACTCGGCGCAGATGGTGCCGAAGTTTGCGAACAGCAGACCGAGCGCCGCGAAATACCCCCAACCCCGTCCCCAGTGCTCGCGGATGACGCCGACGAATCCCTTGCCGGTCGCCGCGCCGATGCGCACCGCCATCAGGTGGTACTGGACCAGCAGGAGGGTGGAAAACGGGATGATCCACAAAAACCGGTAGCCGAACTCGGCGCCCAGCACCGAATAGGTGGTGATGCCGGCCGGGTCGTCATCCGACAGCCCAGCCAGCAGGCCGGGGCCCAAAACGGCGAAGAAGGCCGCCAAAGCGCCTATTCCAGCAGCCCGCAGGCGCGAGAACTGACGCATGATGCCGCGTTTATGGTGGGCAACGCCGTGTGACGGCGATCCGGTCCTATGCCTAGAAAACAGCGATGGTTTGTCCTTGTTACCTTGAATGGTCATGGCAGCGACGCCCTGCGATTCAGGATTGTCTCCTCAATATAGTTGAATCGACGCGCAAAGGATATTCCGATGGCATTCCAACACCCTCATGACGCCAGATAGTCAAGCGCCCCCAGTCCTGCTGTCCGCCCACTAGCCATGCTGGCGGACAATAAATATCCGCCGGTCGGCGCTTCCCAATCCAGCATCTCGCCGGCGATGAACATGCCCGGATGGTCCTTAAGCATCAAGTGCCGGTCAAGCTGGGCAAGCGTCACGCCGCCGGCGGTGCTGATCGCCTCGGCAAACGGACGCGGTGAGCCGACAGGCAAGGGCAGGCGCTTCAGGGCGTGGGTGAGGTAATCGGGATCCGACAGCTGCGATCGGTCCGCCAGTTCATAGATGAGTCCGGTTTTCACCGCCGACAGGCCGAACAGACGGCGCAGGATGTCGGTCAGGCTCCGGCCGTTGCGTGGCCTGCCGAGCATTTTTCGGATGCGTTCATGGCCATGGTCCGGCAGCAGGTCCAGGCTCAGGACGCATTGTCCGGTGCTGTTGATGGCTTCGCGCATCTGCCGGCTCAGGGCGTAGATCAGGCTGCCTTCGATGCCGTATTCACTGATGACGCATTCACCTTGAAGGCCTTTGCCGCCATCGGCCATCAAGCCGATCCGGATAGGTTTCAATGCATGCCCGGCGAAACGGCTTTTGAAGTGATCTGTCCATGCGACATCGAACCCGCAATTGGCCGCCTGCAGCTCGGCAACATCCACCCCGGCATGCCTTAGCCAGGGCAACCAGCTGCCGTCGGAGCCCAGTTGCGGCCACGATCCGCCGCCCAGGGCAAAAACGAACGCATCGGCTTTGACCGCGTGTTCACCTTCGGGACCGAGCATACGCAGGGACTGTGCATCGAGGAGTCCCAGACAACGCTGGTTGACATGGAACTGCACACCCGTTTCGCGCAGCTTCTTCAGCCAGGCTCGCAGCAAAGGCGCGGCTTTCATGTCGGTCGGAAACACCCGGCCGGAGCTGCCTGTGAACGTGTCGATGCCGAGATCCTTCGCCCAGGCCCGGATGGCGTCGTTATCGAAATCCTTCAGCCACGCCGCGACCGCATCCCGTTCCGTGCCATAACGCGCGCAGAACGGCTCGAAGGGCTCCGAGTGGGTCAGGTTCATGCCACCGCGTCCGGCGATCAGGAACTTGCGACCGACCGACGGCTTTCGTTCGAACACGTGTACGTCAATCCCATGGCCGCTGGCGTATTGCGCGGCCATCAGGCCCGCCGGGCCACCGCCGATGACGGCGATTTTTTTTGCTGGCGCGGCTGAAGGCATCGGGACACTCATGGTAAGGTGAGCACAGTTTAAAGGAATCGTTACGCCTATGCCGTATTGCCCCATTCTGGCCACCTTGGCTTACGTCCTGTCCCCTGACGGGAAACAGGTGCTTCTGATCCACCGCAACGCGCGCGAGCACGATGAGCACCTGGGGAAATACAACGGGCTCGGCGGCAAGGTCGAAGACAATGAAGATGTCGTCGCCAGCATCCGCCGCGAGGTGATGGAGGAAGCGGGCATCGGCTGCGAAAAGCTCAGCCTCCGCGGCAGCATCTCCTGGCCGTTTTTCGGCAAGAACGGCGAACACTGGTTCGGCCTGATTTTTCTGGTGGAATCCTTTTCCGGCACGCCGTTCACGCAGAATCCCGAGGGCGACCTGTGTTGGGTCGATATCGACACGATGATGGACCTGCCGATGTGGGACGGCGACCGGCATTTCCTGCCTTTGGTCTTCGATGGTGACCCACGCGCATTCCATGGCGTGATGCCTTATGAAAACGGCAAGATGAAATCCTGGTCTTATTCACGTATTTGACAATGAAAACATAGAGATCCGTCTATTTCCGGCTTATTTTTTCGGCATAGCGAGCGCTTATATAGCACGTTAGAGTAAATATTAAATTTCAGTTAATATATAATCGTCTGTCATAACGAATGCCGAGTGTCAGCCGGAAGAATGGTCTTTCGGAGATTGAAATCCCCCTTTCTTTTATCCTTCCATCATCATTTAGAGGCTATATGGCTACCACCACATTCCGCAAACAGGGCTTGGCTCTGGCGATCACCGCCGCTGTTGCCGCACAAACCGCCTACGCACAGGAAAAAGCCGGCGTACTCGATACCATTCAAGTCACCGCGGAACGCCGGGTGGAGAACCTGCAGGACGTACCTGTCTCGGTCAGCACCGTGAGCGGCGAGAATCTCGACGCCATGGCATCAGGCGGCGAAGACGTCCGCTTCCTGTCCGGCCGCGTGCCGAACCTCAACATCGAATCCTCTTTCGGCCGCGCTTTCCCGCGTTTTTACATCCGCGGTTACGGCAATAGCGACTTCCGCCTCAATACCTCGCAGCCGGTCTCCCTGGTGTATGACGATGTCGTGCAGGAAAACCCGATCCTCAAGGGTTTTCCGGTGTTCGATGTCGATCAGGTCGAAGTGCTGCGCGGCCCGCAGGGCACCTTGTTCGGCCGCAATTCGCCGGCCGGCGTGGTCAAGTTCAACTCGGTCAAGCCGACTGACGAGACCCAGGGCTACGGCAAATTGTCCCTGGCTTCCTACGGCGGCGTGAATGCCGAAGGCGCCATCGGCGGCGCGCTGGCCGAAGGCTGGAGCGCACGCGCTTCGGGCCTGTACCAGCACCGCGACGATTACGTGGACAACACCTTCACCGGTGAGAACAATGCCTACGAGGGCTACGATGAATATGCCCTGCGCGCCCAGTTGATGTACAAGAGCGACGGCTTCGAAGCCCTGTTCGGCGCCCATTACCGCAATTTGGACGGCACCGCCCGCCTGTTCCGCGCCAACATGATTGAACCGGGCACCAACAAGCCCGTCAGCGGTTTCGACCGCGACAAGATCGCCATCGACGGCCTGAACGAACAGGAACTGACCCAGTTCGGCGCCAACGCGCGTCTGCGCTGGGATTTCGACTCCGTCAGCCTGTATTCAATCACCGGTTACGAGTCGGTGGATACCTTCAGCCGCGGCGACATCGACGGCGGTTACGGCGCATCCTTCCTGCCGGACTCCGGTCCGGGATTCATTCCGTTCGCCTCCGAATCGGCCGACGGCATCCCTGACCACTCGCAGTGGACGCAGGAATTCCGCGTCGAGTCGAATGGCGATGCGGCGCTGAACTGGCAGGCCGGCCTGTTCCTGTTCAGTGAAGATTACAAAGTGGAAAGCTTCAGCTACGATTCGCTAAACAACAATGCCCAGGACGGCTACCAGCGTATCCGCCAGACCAATGATTCGTGGGCTTTGTTCGGTGCGACCACCTGGGATGTCAGCGAGTCCTTCGAACTGCGCGCCGGCATACGTTACACGGTTGACGAGAAAGAGCTGACCGTTGAAGACTATTGGAACACCGGTTTCGCGCCGTGCATCGCGCCGACATTCGGCATACCCGGTGCCGGTCCGCTGCGCTGTACGTTGGCCGATCTTGAGAATCTCGAGCCGGACGGCGATCTGTCGGCTTCGCCGGACGACGATCAATTCAGCTGGGACATTTCGGGCATCTGGAAGGTCAATGAGGACGTGAACATGTACGCCCGTATCGCCACGGGCTACCGCGGCAGCAGCATCCAGAGCGCCGGTGCCTTCAATACCAAATCGGTGGCGGCCCCGGAGACATCGACTTCGTTCGAAGTCGGCATCAAGGCCGATTTCTGGGACAACCGGGCGCGTTTGAACGCCAACGTGTTCTACTACGAAATCAAGGATCAGCAGCTGACCGCCGTGGGCGGCTCGGGTAACGCCAACATCCTGCTCAACGCCGACAAATCCACGGGTCAGGGCTTCGAACTCGACTTCCAGGCCTATCTGACCGATAACCTGCTGGTCACTTTGGGCACCGGTTACAACGATACCGAAATCAAGGACGATACCCTGGCGGTTTCGGTCTGCGCACAATGTACGGTCACCGATCCGCTGGACATCAACGGCAAGGCGTTGATTGACGGCAATTCACTGCCGCAGGCCCCCGAATGGACCAATAACGTGACCCTGCGCTGGAGCATGCCGGCCGGCGAGGGCGGCGAGTTCTACGTTTACACCGATTGGGTCTACCGCAGCGAAGTGAACTTCTTCCTGTATGAGTCGGTGGAATTCACCGGCGACTCCCTGCTGGAAGGCGGCCTGCGCATCGGCTACAACTGGGATGGCGGCAGCAAGGAAGTGGCCGTTTACGGCCGCAACATCACCGACGAGCTGGCCATCCTCAGCGGCATCGACTTCAACAACCTGACCGGCATGATCAACGAACCGCGTACGGTCGGCGTCGAGTTCAAAGCGGGATTCTAAGCGCTGACCGATGTTTCATCAGAAGGGCCGAGCGATCGGCCCTTTTTTTTGGGGTATGCTAGGCCATTGACCAGGAGACCAACATGACAACGGCATTCGATTTCACCGCGACCGACATCGACGGCACACCGCGCGATTTCTCATCCTACAAAGGCCAGGTGCTGCTGGTGGTCAACACCGCTTCGAAGTGCGGCTTCACCCCGCAATACACCGGGCTTGAGGAATTGTGGCGCAAGTACAGGGACCAAGGGCTGTCGGTGCTGGGCTTCCCCTGCGACCAGTTCGGGCATCAGGAGCCGGGCAATGAAGAGGAAATCAGGAATTTCTGCTCACTGAGCTACGACGTCAGTTTTCCGATGTTCTCGAAAGTCGATGTCAACGGCGACGGGGCGCATCCGCTTTACCAGTGGCTGAAAAAGGAAAAGCCCGGTCTGCTCGGCATCGGTGCGGTGAAGTGGAACTTCACCAAATTCCTGGTCGGACGCGACGGCCAAGTCATCAAGCGCTACGCGCCGACCGACAAGCCCGACGCGATCGAAAAGGATATCGTCAAGGCGCTGGCGGCTTAAGCGAGCCCCAGCAGTTCATGGGCGGCCTGTGTCATCTTTCCGCGCGAAAGGAACAGGTCCCAGTAGCTGCCTCCGACCTGCCGCCATAACACGGCGGCCCGGATCGCGGCCAGCAAAGCCGCACGGACCTCCGACACCACCTGGCCTTGGGCCAGGTACACCGGGTTGCCCTGGACCATGATTTTCTGTCCGAGCGGGCTGACCTTGTCGGCATACAGCTTGCCGAGCCCGGCCAGCACATCCGGATGGGTCGCGCCAAGTCGGTCGCGCTCTGCGGCGATTTCCAGCAGCCCGTCATGCACGGCCGCCATGGCGTTTTTGTTCCGGGCGAACTGGCGCTCCAGCTGCAGCACGTTCAGCGCGATGCGGGTGACCGCGTCATCCCGGCTGGCTTCGCCCGTCAATTGGCTGTAAAGCCGCTTGAGGCCGGGCTTCAGCTGATGCCGGTTGCCGAACACCTGCTCGGTGTCGGCGGCGTCGAAAATGAACAGGCTGTTGATGCAGACGGCCAATGGCTCGGTCTGCGCCTGGCCTTGGTTGGCCATCAGGTTGACTTGTTCGACTGCCTGCAGCAGGGCGGCTAATGCGAGGACGCGGTCTTTCATGAAGTTTCCCGTGATTGGTTCCGTAATTGCGTTTCCATGGGCGCGTCGGTCTGCGCGATGACCGCGCCGCCGAGGCATTCCTCATCCAGATAAAGCACCAACGATTGGCCGGGCGTCACCGCACGCTGCGGCTGGTCGAAATGCACCGACAGCGTGCCGTCGTCGAGCACAGTGACCGTGCAGGCGACGTCCTGCTGGCGGTAGCGCGTTTTGGCGGTGCAGCGGAACTCCCGGGCCGGTGCCGCGCCTGAGATCCAGTGTGC
This sequence comes from Arenimonas sp., assembly GCA_035562675.1. Lineage (GTDB taxonomy): Bacteria > Pseudomonadota > Gammaproteobacteria > Xanthomonadales > Xanthomonadaceae > Arenimonas. The sequence continues at coordinate 7,065 of DATMWF010000159.1, forward strand.
GGCTTCACTGAGCAGATGGCTGGAATGCAGCCACCCGCTGTCGATGCCCTGGTCGACGTACAGGATGTTTTGGTGGATGTCCTTGCCGACCACGAACCACGGGGCGGCGGGGCGGCCTTTGATGCCGCCGATGTGCAGCCCTTCGCGTTGGCCCAGCGTGTAATAGAACACGCCGGAATGCTCGCCGACTTTGCGGCCGTCGATGCTGCGGATTTCTCCGGCCTGCGCGGGGATGTACTGCGACAGGAAATCGCGGAAATCCCGTTCGCCGATGAAGCAGATGCCTGTTGAATCCTTTTTCCCCGCGGTGCCGAAGCCTGCCGCATGGGCCAGCTCGCGCACCTGCGTCTTCGGCAGGTGCCCGATCGGGAACAGCGTCGAGGCCAGCTGTTTCTGGCCGAGCTGGTGCAGGAAGTAGGACTGGTCCTTGCTTTGGTCGAAGCCGCGCAGCAGCAGGAACCTGCCGTCGCGCTCCTGCACCTGGGCATAGTGTCCGGTCGCGATCCTGTCGGCGCCCAGGGCCTGCGCCTCGTCAAGGAAGGTCTTGAATTTGATTTCCCGGTTGCACAGCACATCGGGGTTCGGCGTCCGGCCGGCTTTGTATTCGGCCAGGAAGTGCTCGAACACCTCCGACCAGTAGGCTTTGGCGAAATTCCGCGCGTAAAACGGGATGCCCAGTTTTCCGCACACGGCCAAGGCGTCCTTCCGGTCCTGTTCGGCGCGGCATTCGCCATCGTCTTCCTCATCCCAGTTCTGCATGAACAGGCCGGATACATCGAAACCCTGCTGTTTCAGCAGCAGCGCGGCAACGGAGGAGTCAACGCCCCCGGATACGCCCAGCATCACTTTCATGGGACCGGCCTCATAGCGCCTGTATCGCTGCCAGCGGCGAGCGCTGTCCGGACAGATAGTCGCTGATCACCTTCCAGACCAACGGACTGCGGTGCCGGTCCTGCAACGCCATGATGTCGCCGGGGCTCAGCCAATGCGCGGCCAGGATGCCTTGGTCCAGCGGGCGTTCGGGGTGATGGGTCCGGGGCAGGGCGGCAAAGGCCATGCGCAGGTAATGCTGTCCGGTTTCCGGCGCCGTCCACTGGTAGGCGCCGATGAAGCCGGTCAGCTGCACCTGCCAGCCGGTTTCCTCCAGGGTTTCCCGGATGGCGGCGTCCATGATCGATTCATCCGGCTCGAGATGGCCGGCCGGCTGGTTGAACACGGCGCGGCCGGCCACGAGTTCCTCGACCATCAGCAGGCGGCCGTCGTTCACCACGACGGTGGCGACAGTCACGTCGGGTTGCCAGAATTTTCCGGTTCGGTAACTCATAATGCGCTAGCGGCGCCGAATCCCTTATTTATCAAGTGATGTATTATCGCCGATTTGCCGCCACTTGTATTTTGGCAATCAATGCCCTATTTATAGTACATGTCACAGTCAAATGATCCACAGCATCAGCAGCAAGGCGGCCTCCTGCTGGAAGCCGTCCGTGCCGAGGCCGTCCCCCCGGGAAGATTCCAGCTCATCCTGCTGAATGACGATTTCACCCCGATGGATTTCGTGGTGTACGTCCTGCAGGAATTCTTTTCGATGAACCAGGAAAAAGCCACACAGGTCATGCTGCAGATACACACGCGCGGCCGCGGCATCTGCGGCGTATATTCGCGGGAAGTGGCTGAATCGAAATTAAACCAGGTAAACGATTTTTCACATCAGAATCATCATCCTCTGTTATGTATTATGGAACCCTTATAGCGGTTCAAGGCACTAGGAGCCCATCATGTTCAGTAAGGAACTCGAAGTATCCATCGGGCAATGCTACAAGCAGGCCAGGGACTCACGCCATGAATTCATGACCGTGGACCACCTTCTGCTGGCCTTGCTCGACAACGCCTCGGCCGCCAATGTGCTCAGGAACTGCGGGGCCGACCTCGACCTGCTCGCGCAGGGCCTGCGCCAGGCCATCAATGAAAACGTGTCCATCCTGCCCGAAGACGACGCGCGCGACACCCAGCCGACGCTCGGCTTCCAGCGTGTGCTGCAGCGTGCCGTCTACCACGTGCAGTCCTCCGGCAAGAAGGAGGTCAACGGCGCCAACGTGCTGGTCGCCATCTTCAGCGAGAAGGACTCGCATTCCGTTTACCTGATGCAGAAGCAGGACATCACCCGTCTGGACGTGGTAAATTACCTCTCGCATGGCGTCGCGCGCGGCAATGAACAGCCGGAAGAAGCTCCCGACGAAAGCAAGAACGCCGAAGGCGCCGAAGAGGGCAAGGCCAATGCCTTGGCTGAATACGCCGTCAACCTCAACGAGCTCGCCCTGGAAGGCCGGATCGACCCACTGATCGGCCGCGAGGACGAGGTCGAGCGCACCATCCAGATATTATGCCGGCGCCGCAAGAACAACCCCCTGTACGTGGGTGATCCGGGCGTGGGCAAGACCGCCCTGGCCGAAGGCCTGGCCTGGCGGATCGTCGAAAACCGCGTTCCCGAGGTCTTGAAGACCGCGGTCATCTGGTCGCTGGACCTCGGTGCGCTGGTAGCCGGCACCAAATACCGCGGCGATTTCGAGAAGCGCCTGAAATCGGTTCTGGCACAGCTGAAGAAAGAGCCGGGCGCGGTGCTGTTCATCGACGAAATCCATACCATCATCGGCGCCGGTTCGGCGTCGGGCGGCACCATGGACGCCTCCAACCTGATCAAGCCGATGCTGCAGAACGGCGAGCTGCGCTGCATCGGCTCGACCACCTTCCAGGAATACCGCGGCGTATTCGAAAAAGACCGCGCCCTGGCGCGACGTTTCCAGAAAATCGACATCAGCGAGCCTTCGCTCAGCGAAGCGGTGGCCATCCTGAACGGCCTGAAGTCGCGCTTTGAAGCGCATCATGACGTGCAGTACAGCGCGGAAGCGATCCAGGCGGCCGTCGATCTGTCGGTCAAGCACATCAACGACCGCCTGTTGCCCGACAAAGCCATCGATGTCATCGATGAGGCGGGCGCCCGCCAGCGCCTCATGCCGGAGAAGAGCCGGAAGGCCGTCATCGACCTGGAGGAAATCGAGCTGATCGTGTCCAAAATGGCGCGCATCCCCACCAAGCAGGTCAACGCCAGCGACAAAGACGTGCTGAAGAACCTGGACCGAAACCTGAAAATGCTGATTTTCGGCCAGGATCCCGCCATCGAAACGCTGGTATCGGCGATCAAGCTGGCACGCTCCGGCCTGGGACACCCCGACAAACCGATCGGCAGTTTCCTGTTCGCCGGTCCGACCGGCGTCGGCAAGACAGAAGTCACCAAACAGCTGGCTATGCAGCTCGGCGTGGAACTGGTGCGTTTCGACATGTCCGAGTACATGGAAGCGCATTCGGTCAGCCGGTTGGTCGGCGCGCCCCCGGGCTATGTCGGTTTCGACCAAGGCGGCCTGCTGACCGAGAAAATCGTCAAGACGCCGCATTGCGTACTGCTTCTCGATGAAATCGAGAAAGCGCACCCCGATGTCTATAACATCCTGCTGCAGATCATGGACCGCGGCGTACTGACCGACACCAACGGCCGCGAGGCGAATTTCAGGAATGTCGTGCTGGTGCTGACCACCAATGCCGGTGCGCAGATGGCGGCGCGCCGTTCCATGGGTTTCGTCGAGCAGAACCATACCACCGACGCCATGGAAGTGCTGCGCAAGCTGTTCACGCCGGAGTTCCGCAACCGGCTGGATTCCATCGTGCAGTTCCAGGCCTTGGCCATGGATCATATCCTGCGCGTGGTCGACAAGTTCCTGATCGAGCTGGAGGCCCTGCTGCACGAGAAGCACGTGGTGCTCGGCGTCACGCCGGAAGCCCGTCAGTGGCTGGCGGAAAACGGCTTTGACGCGCAGATGGGCGCGCGGCCGATGGCACGGCTGATCCAGGACAAAATAAAGCGCCCGTTGGCGGATGAGCTGCTGTTCGGCGCGCTGGTGAACGGCGGCCGTGTGACGGTCGCGGTGGATCAGGATCAGCTGGTGGTGCGCGCCTTGGCGGAAACCGAGCGGCTGTTGCCGGCTTCGGTCGAGCCCTGATTATTTGGCGCGGTAGGTGATGCGCCCTTTGCTGAGGTCATAGGGCGTCATTTCGACTTTGACTTTGTCGCCGGTCAGGATGCGGATGTAGTTCTTGCGCATTCTTCCGGAGATGTGCGCCGTGATCACATGCCCGTTTTCAAGCTTGACGCGGAACATGGTGTTGGGCAGAGTTTCCAAAACGGTGCCGTCGAATTCAAGAGAATCGTCTTTAGACATGCAAAAGTAAATACTTGGTTAAATTAAGGCGTTATTTTGACAGGTTTGGGGCATAAGTGCAAAGAATGCCTTAATCTGCATTCATTCCCTGATAATCGGCCAGTTCAAGGCCCGGAAAATCCGTCGACCAGGACCCTGCACGCGCCGGCTTCCGGGTCTGCCGCGCGGTCAGTTGGATGAACTCGCCTCGCGGCATGGACCTGCCGCCCAGAAGCTTCAGGTGCGGATTCTCGACCTGTGCATCAATCCACGGCCAGTTCCAGCGTGCCAGCTGGCTGCCCAACGCGTACAGGGCGAAAGCGGATGCCTGGCTTCTCAGGCTGAACATGCTTTCGGCGAAAAACATCTGGCCGATCGCCAGGCCATACAGCCCGCCGACCAGTTCGCCGTCCTCGAACACCTCCACACTGTGCCCGAAACCAAGGCGGTGCAGGGCGGTGTAGGCATCGATCATGTCGTCAGTGATCCAGGTACCGGGTTGGCCGGCGCGCGGCGCGGCGGCGCACTGGCGGATGACCTGTTCGAAGCAGGTGTCCGCGCGGATAATCCACGCTTGCCTGCGGATCTGCCTGAGCCGGCTGCGGCTTAAACGCATCTCCGCGGGGGCGAAACCGAAGCGGGGATCCGGGCTCCACCACAAGATGGCTTCGCCGGGGTTGTACCAAGGGAATATGCCCTGCCGGTAGGCGCTGAGCAGCCAGTCCGGACTCAGCGCCCCGCCGCTTGCCAGCAGACCGTTCGGCTCAAGCAGGGCAAGTTCCGGATCGGGAAACGCCACCGGAAGCGGTTCGTCTAGGTCAATGCTCTTTGTCGAGGAATTTTTCGGCATCCAATGCCGCCATGCAGCCGAAGCCGGCTGAAGTGATCGCCTGACGGTAAACCTGGTCGGCGACGTCGCCGGCCGCGAACACGCCGGGCACGGAGGTCGCGGTGGCGCCGCCGTCCAGTCCGGATTTGATGGTGATGTAGCCGTTGCGCATGTCCAGCTGGCCTTCGAACAGCGAGGTGTTCGGCGTGTGCCCGATGGCCACGAAAAAGCCCTGCAACGCGATTTCGCGGGTCTGTCCGCTGTTGACGTCCTTGATCCGCATACCGGTCACGCCGGACTCATCGCCCAATACCTCATCGACGCTGTGGTTCCAGACCAGTTCGATTTTCCCGGCCTGTGCCTTGGCGAACAGCTTGTCCTGCAGGATCTTCTCCGAGCGCAGTTTGTCACGGCGGTGCACCAGGTACACCTTGCGGGCGATGTTCGACAGATACAGGGCCTCCTCCACGGCGGTATTGCCGCCGCCGATGACCGCGACGTCCTGATCGCGGAAGAAGAAACCATCGCAGGTTGCGCAGGCGGAAACGCCCTTGCCCATGAATTTCCTTTCGGATTCGATGCCGAGGTATTTGGCGCTTGCGCCGGTCGAGATGATCAGCGCATCGCAGCTGTACTCGCCGGAATCGCCTTTCAGCCGGAACGGACGCTGCGACAGGTCGGCGCTGTGGATGTGGTCGAAAATGATTTCGGTGTCGAAACGCTCGGCGTGGCTCTGCATGCGCGCCATCAGGTCAGGGCCCATCAAGCCATGGGCGTCGCCCGGCCAGTTGTCGACTTCAGTGGTGGTCATCAGCTGGCCGCCCTGCTGCAGCCCCGTGACCAGCACAGGTTTCAGGTTGGCGCGCGCGGCGTAAACCGCGGCCGAGTAGCCGGCCGGTCCGGAGCCGAGGATGAGCAGTTGGCAATGTTTGCTTGAAGACATGGAATTCCGCCGTTTAAATGAGGCTAATAGCTTGAGGCTAACAGCGCTTTTTATCAAGCGCCGGTCACCTTCGGGTTTGAAGTGAAAATTCACGAATAGCCTGTAAATTAGTGATTTTTGTGGGTTAAACTAGAGCGAACGGAATTCGGGTTAATGCGTTGTGGCTAAAACAACAATGAAAACGGCATCAAACGCCGAACAGCAAAGACTCAAGCTGTGGAAAGAATTGGCCTTGGTCGCGGTAGCGCCGGTATTGCTGTACCTGTTGGCAAGTCTGTTCACCTATTCAACCGTGGATCCCGGCTGGTCGCGCACCGGCAGCCTGGACGGTTCCATCCGAAACATAGGCGGCGTGGTCGGTGCGTATGTCGCCGACATCAGTTTCTGGCTGTTCGGCTATGTGGCCTACAGCATCCCGCTGGTATTGGCGGGCATCGCATGGATCGCCCTGTACGGCATGGACAGCGACGGCGACGGCCACGTCGATTTCGGGCCGGCACTGCGCATGCTCGGCATCGTCGGCTTTTTGATCAGCGCCACCGGTCTGTGCCACCTGATCGGCGGACCGGCACCGGATCTGCCGGCGCAATCCGGCGGCTTCATCGGCGCCTTGGTCGGAAAGAGCATGGGCATGCTGTTCGGCGGTCTGGGCGGCAACCTGTTCCTGCTGACCGTCTTCCTGCTTTCGGTCACCTTGGCCACTGGCGTTTCGTGGTTTGCGGTCATGGATTGGATCGGCGCCGGTGTGCTGGCGCTGATCGGCAAATTCAGCATGAAAAAAGACGAAGCGGCCGAATGGAGCAGGACCCGCGCGCTGCGCACCGAGCGTGAAGAAGTACGCAAGGTGGAATCCGAACGGCGCGCCAAGCGCGAACCGATCAGGATCGAAGCGCCGGTTTCGAACGTGGTCGAAAAAAGCGACCGCGCCGAACGCGAACAGCAGATTCCCTTGTTCAATGCCGGCGGCACCAGTGAAATCCCGCCGCTGTCGCTGCTCGATGACCCCAAGCCGCAGACCAAAGGCTACTCCGAGGAAACCCTGGAGACCCTGTCGCGGCAGATCGAATTCAAGCTGAAGGATTTCCGCATCGATGTGGAGGTGGTCGGCGCCTATCCGGGCCCGGTGGTCACCCGCTTTGAAATGCAGCCCGCGCCCGGCGTCAAGGGCAGCCAGATTTCCTCGCTCGACAAGGACATCGCG